>JANNQE010001171.1:0-2872 GCA_031441625.1 Planctomycetia bacterium | reverse complement strand
ATGGACTGGGTGAGCCTGTTCGCACTGGCGGTGAACGAGGAGAACGCGGCCGGCGGGCGGGTCGTCACGGCCCCGACCAATGGCGCGGCGGGCGTCATCCCGGCGGTGCTGGCGTACCACGTGCGGTTCGTGCCGGGGGCGAACCCGCAAAGCGTGCGGACGTTCCTGCTCACGGCGGCGGCCATCGGCATGCTGTACAAGCGGAACGCCAGCCTGAGTGCCGCCGAGATGGGATGCCAGGGTGAGGTCGGGGTGGCGTGCAGCATGGCGGCGGGCGGGCTGGCGGCGGTCATGGGCGGGAGCAACGAGCAGATCGAGAACGCGGCCGAGATTGGCATGGAGCACAACCTGGGGCTGACGTGCGACCCGATCATGGGGCTGGTGCAGGTGCCGTGCATCGAGCGGAACACGATGGGGGCGATCAAAGCGATCAACGCCGCCCGCCTCGCCGTGCTGCACGGCGACGGCACCCACCGCGTGAGCCTGGACAAGGTGATCGAAACGATGCGCCAAACGGGGGTCGATATGCAAGCGAAGTACAAGGAGACATCACTCGGCGGACTGGCGGTCAACGTGGTAGAGTGCTGAGCCTCAGCCTGCCGTCAGCCAGCTCGTCGCTTCTTGGTCCGGCTGACGACCCCAGGTGCGGTTGCACTTGTGGCAACCCCAGCGGGGAACTTCGCCGATCACTTGGGGGGAGCCTACGAAGAACGGGTTCTCGCGTTCGCACGCCTCCTTCCACTTGCGTTCTCGTTCGACTTCCTCCGCGGTGAGGTGTTCCCGCCGCGGACCGAAGCACCCGAGATGGTAGACCCGTCCGACGTGATCAGCGGACATGCACTGCCGACAGTACGGCGACGCCCCTTCCCAAACGGCCGACAACGAAGGCTTCCAGTTCGCCGCGACGACGCCGCCAACGACACCACCTACGGCCGAAGCGAGGCAACGGAGAGCGGTTCGTCGATTCACGAGTCGTCACTCGGCAGGAAATGAGCTCACTTCACCGTAGTTCACGAATCGCAAAGGCGGGCCGGATGAGTGAGGTGGTACACTGAATGTGAGGAGGGATGGCAATGCCCCTGCACGACTGGCGGAACGACCGCGGGTTCAACGGCCTGCACGTCATCTGGCAGAACCAACTGCTCGACTGGATTCAGCCGCGGCTGCCGGAGGGTTACCGCGCCTACCTCGGGTCATTCCCCGTCATCACTCTCGACGCCCCCACCGACGGACAGCCCGACCTGAGTGTGCGAAACTGGTGGCCGGACGCTACTCCCCCCGCCGGCGGTACAGCCCTCGCCGACCCGTTGGCTCCCGACACAGAAGGGCTGGTGACATTCAACCTCGACCCGCAGACGGCGGTTCACATCGACTTCCACGGCCAGCTCATCGCCGCCATCGAGATCGTCTCGCCCCGCAACAAGGATCGACCCGACTCCCGCGAGCGCTACCTGAACCGGTATGCCGGATACATCCGGCAGGCGGTCCACCTGATGCTCATCGACATCCTCCCGCGGCCCGTGAGCTTCTCGTTCGCGGAGGCGGTGGAGGCGAACCTCGGGTTCCCATCCGTCCCGTGCCCGACGCCCTTCGCGTGCAGCTACCGCGTCGGCGAACCAGTGCCGGAAGGCACCATCATGGGCGTGTGGCGTCGACCGTTGGCGGTTGGAAGTGCGCTGCCGACACTACCGCTACCGCTGACGGTGCATCAGTCCGTGGCGGTGGACCTGGAACACACCTATGCTGCGGCGGCGAAGCGCGTGTACTTGGACTGACCTCACTTCTTCTTCGCCTTCTCGATGACCGTCGCCAACTTCACGGGTGCGCCCTTCTGCCGCAGGCTCTCGTCGGCGGCTTCCATGAACGCAAACAGTTCGGTCGTCTCGTCCGCACTCACCGGCGGCTTGCCCGTCTTGAAGAACTTGGCGATCTCGGCGGCTGTCGGCTCGTACCCCATGTACTTGTCGTTCGTCGGGGCCACGCCCTTCACCGGCACCCCGTGCCCGTACACGCCGGTGATGCTCACCCCCTTCGTGCCGAACACCGTGCCGCTGTACTTCACCGCCCCCTTGCGGATGCCGCGGAAGGTGCCCACACGCCCATCCTTCCACTCGCCGACGACCAACTCCGTCGCGTCGGTGCTGGTACGAGTGACCGACACGCACCCCGGCCCGAGGATCGTGTAAAGCGTTTCGACGCCGTGAACGCCGTGCCAGAACAGGTCCGGGTGGTGCGGCTCGCGGGGGCACCCGCCGTACACGTCGGCGCCGAGCACGTCGCCGACATCGGGGTGGTTTTTCATCCCGATGAAGCCGGGGCTGAAGCGGTGCTGCGAGCAGGTGAAGATCGGCGTTTTGCTCTCGGCCGCGAGGCGGAAGATCTCCACCACGTCGGCCAGCGAGGCGGCGAGCGGGCGGCCGACGTACACCGGCTTGCCGGCCTTCAGGATCGGCTTCAACTGCTCCAGGTGTGCCCGCCCGTCCGCGCTCATCACCATCACCGCGTCGCACTTCTTCAGCACCTCCTCCGGCGTCTTGACGACCTCCACGCCCATCTTGCCCAGCGCCTCGGCCCACTTCGCGGCGTCCTTCTCGTTGTCCGCGATGTCCTTGCTCCCGCCGGCGAACGCGGCCACCACCTTCAGCCCGGCCAGGTCGCCGGTCGCTTTCGGGTTGTGGTACAGCTCGGTGAACGCGACCGCCTGATAGTTGTCGGTGCCGATGACGCCGACTCGGATCGGCTCGGCGGCGAAGGCGACGATGGGAAACAGGAGAGCGAGGAGTGCAATGCGGGGCATGGGAGTGATCATCGGAGGAGGGAGGGGAAAAGTGAACCGGCGGCGTGAGCCGCCTGGGTGTGCAATCACCCAGGC
>JANNQE010001170.1:0-1951 GCA_031441625.1 Planctomycetia bacterium | reverse complement strand
CTCCGAGAGCGGGAATCGGAATCCCGCTCTCGGAGAGAGCGGGCCACCCTATGCCGCCGCGGCGGTCAGCCGCAGTGGAATGACGTCCGGTTCTGCCGGCGACGTGCCGAGCAGGGCGGACAGCCGCTCGATCTCGGCCCGCAGGTGGTGCAGGTACTTGAGCGTGTCGGCGTCGTCGGCCAGCACCATCGGCACCGATTGCATCTCGTCGGTCAGGCGGGCGCGGTCCATCGCCGCCTGCGCGTCGGTGGCGGCGGCGTGGCGGGTGGTCGCCTCGATGACCGCCGCGTGCAACTCCCGCACCCGCGCGTCGGCCCGCTCGCATTCGCCCTTCGCCACCTCCAGCCGCTTGTCCAAGTCGTCCTGAAACTGCGTGAACCGCGACTCCCACCGCTTCCGCAGCACCCGCACGCGCCGCGACTCTTTGCCTTTGCTCTGCTCCTCGGCCAGTTGCACGGCAGCCAGCTTCGCCGCTTCATCGAGGTAGGCCAGCCGGGCGCGGTCGGCCGTCTCGCACTGGTGGGCCAGCCGCTCGCGGTCGTCGGCCACCGCCTTCAACTCCACCTCCAGCGCCGACCGCTCCTGATCCCGCATGGCGATCCACACCCCGCGGACGGCCTCCAGCGCCGCCGCCCGCCGTTCGAGTTCCGTCTGCCGCGTGCTCAGTTGCCCGTCCGCCCGGTCGCGGTCGGCCCCCGCCACGGCTTCATATGCGGCCAACGACGCCTGCCACCGTTCGAGCTTCGCCCGCAGGTCGGCCGACTGCCATTCCTGCTGCCGGCGGTGAGACTCGGCGTCGGCCAGCATCCGCTCGCGGTCGTCGGCGACCAGTTCCCGCAACCGCACCTGCCGGGCGAGGTCTTCCATCTCGGTGAGCAGTCGGTGTTCGGACTCCTGCCACTGCTGGCGGGCGACGGCGAGCGCGGTCACGTGCTCGGCCAGGATCGCCCGCTGGTCGTGCAGGTTCACGGCCGTGCGGTCCAGGTGGTCCCGCTCGCCGGCCAACTTCGCCCGCTCGCGGGCCACCGCCTGCGAGGTCTCGTGAAGGCCGGCGTACACCTGCTCGGCCTGTGGGTTCAGGCCGAATTGCACCGGCGGCGGGTCGAGCTTCACCACCAGGTCGGCATCGGTCGGCGTGCTCTCGCCCTTCGCCCGCAGCTCCTCCAGCTTCTTCACCACCGCCCGCAGGTTGGCCGCACGCGACTCCAAGCCGGCGACCTCGGCGGCCGTCGCCGCCCGCCGACCTTCCAAGCCGCTGATCGAATCGTTCAGCCGCTGCTCACGCTCCAGGCTCTCCCGCAGCCGCCGGTCGGCCGTGGCGGTCTGCTGCGCCGTCCACGCCTCCGCCTGCTGGCGGTCGGCGAGCAAGCGTTTCTGGTTCGCGGCCAGCAGCTCCCACGCCTCGTGCAGCCGCCGCTTGTATTCGTGCAGTTGGTCCGTCTGGCGGTCGCGGTCGTGCTGAAACTGCTCCCGCTGGCGAATCACTTCCGTCCGGTCGTGGTCCACCGCCGCCCGCGCCGACGCCACCGCCATGCGCTCGGCCGACCACTTCGCCTTCATTCGCTTCAGATACCGGCGGTAGGTCGCCCGCATCTTGTCGCGGTCGGCCCGCACCTCCGCGCGGGTGGCCTTCAGCCGCTCCGTGCGGCGGTCGATGTCCGCCCGCTGCTTGTCCAGGTCGGCCCGCTCGCGGTCCCGCTCGTGGCGGTACGCCTCTCGCGCGGCGGTCAGTTGTTCGGCCAACGACAGTTCTGCGGACATGACGGCCCCCACCGCGACGGACGATCTCCCCCGCCGGGTTATGCCGTGGGCGGCGGAAAATGGAAGGCGGAAAAAATGGAACCGGGTACGGGGTGACCGGGTGTGTTGCCCCACCCCGGCACTCCGGTCCCGGTTCCAGTCGGTGGCCCGTTTGCGGACGAAGTTAAATCTCAGCCCCAACGACGGGCGG
>JANNQE010001169.1:0-14867 GCA_031441625.1 Planctomycetia bacterium | reverse complement strand
ACCTACCGCGAGATGCTGTTCATGAAGTGAGCCCGTCTTAAGGTGAGCCGCCTGGGTGACAGCACCCAGGGCGGCTCATTCTCTTACCCCACGTCCCACACCACCAGCTTGCCGGCGGCGGCCGTCAACCCGCAGGTCGAGTGGTGGGCCTGTGCTCATCCCGATAGACTAAACTCGTGGTTCCGGTTCGGACCTCTCGCCCGGTGGGGGCACGCATGAGCCAGTCGAATGCCGGTGGTGCCGGGTTGACCACGACCCAGGCGGCCGACGCCTTCGTGAATGAGTTGTCGGCCGAAGCCAAGCGAGCAGTCATGTCCAGCCTGCTCCGCGAGTTCATCCGCACGGCCGGCGGAAATGCCGCGGTCCCGTTCGACTCACCCGACGGTCAGGTGCTGGGCTATTACCTTCCGCCGACGTGGAGTACGCCGCGGCAGGTGGTGAAGCCGGTCCTCACTCCGGACGAGGATGCGGCCATCCGGCGGGCGCTCGAAACGCCCGACGACACGTTCGACCCGGAAGAAGTCTTCGACCAACTCAGCCGGGAAGACCGGGGCTGAAGTTGAGGGTCACGACCAGCGCGCTCCGCCGTACGAACCATCCGAAGAACACACGGGTCGTGCGGAACCGCACCAGAGCCAGGTAGCACGGCGGGAAATGGACCCACCAGCAGTCCGAACCATACGTTGTGTCCGCTACCGAACCGGGCGGTGGCCCCTTCGCCTCTCGCACCGACCGCTTGAACTCCTCCCACAGTTGTCTCGTCAGCCGCGCCCGCTCGGCCGGGTGCGGGCTGAGGGACCGGCCCAACTGGGCGAGTTGTCCTCTCGCGTTGGTGTGGATTTTGATCTTCATCGCCGCACTCCTTCGCTCGGGTGAGTGGGGACATCTGGCCGGAAAACGAACAAGCCTCCGGCGTAGGGGGCCTATTTCACCCCCGCCGGAGGCCTCACCCGATCATGACGGGCTGTGATCGCCCGTACTCTCTCGCGCCGCGATTGAGCGGCGGTCTCTTCGGATTGACCACCCGCCTGCGTTCCACACAGGCAAGAAAGTTATGACGCGCCCACGAGTGCATCGTGTGAGCGCAGCGCGAATATGGGATGAAGGGAAGCGGTCGCTACTCGCGGTTCCGTCCGCCCCTCGGCGTACCGCCCCGGACGCTCCTTGTGGCCAGAATCCGAGTGGTGATCCGGCCGGCTACCGCGATAGACTATTCTGAGGGAGCAGACCGCACCTGAGCACCGCCCGGCGGGGAACACCCACATGAGCCAGCCGACCGCACCGACCGCCGAACTCACCACCCCGCAGGCGGCCGACGCCTTCGTGAGCGGGCTGTCCGACTCGGCCAGGCGGGCGGTGCTCTCCAGCCTGCTCCGCGCCGGCGTCCGGACGGACGACGCCCCCGCCGTCCCAGCGGGCACTTGGCGGACGGGGAAGGTGGTGCCGCCCATGCTGACGGCGGAAGAGATCGCCGAGGACCTTCGTGTGATGGAAGAGCGGCCCGACGACACCTTCGACCCGATGGAGTTCGAAGAGGAACTCAGGCGGGCGGGCCGGGACTGAGCACGATCCGCTTGACGACCGCGGTCCGCCGCCGGAACCACCCGAACCAGCCACCGCTCGATTGGAACCGCACGAGCGCGAGGTAGCATGGCGGGAACTCCACCCAATACCACCCGCGACCGTGTGCGGTGGAGGGCACCGATCCCGGTGGTGGGCCGTTGGCCGCGGTCAACGTGTTCACGAACTCGGTCCAGAACTGACGGCCGAGTCGCCGCCGCTCGGCATGATCTGGCGAGAGCGTACCCCTCCACCGGAGGTAGTCCGGGCGGCAGTCGTCGTGCAGTTTGATTTCCATCACTCCCCCCGTTCCTTCCGCACCTCGGCGTAGCGGTCGGTCAGCTTGCGGGTGAGTTCGGGCAGCTTGTCGATGTACCGCTTGAGCGGGCGGGGTTGCACGCGGGTCATGGCGTAGGCGGTGATGAGCGGCAGGCTCAGCGTGCTGTCCACGTAGCACGTCACGGTGCCGGGCAGCTTGTCCGGGTCCACTTTGCCCCAGGTCATGGCTTCGCTCGGGGTCGCCCCGCTCAACCCGCCGGTGTCCGGCCGGGCGTCGGTGAATTGCAGGAAGTAGTCGTGCCCGCTCTCGGCCAGCCCGAGCACCTCCTGAATCTGCGGCTCCGTTTGCAGCATGAAGTTCTTCGGCGACCCGCCGCCGAGGATGAACACCCCGCTCGTGCCGCCGTTCGCCTTCGCCTCCCACACGATGGCGGCCGTCTGGTTCACGTCGCGGAACGGGTCGATGTTCAGCTTGGACCCTTCGAGTTGCAGGGCGGCGATGTTCATGCCGATGCTGCTGTCGCCGGGGCTGCTGGTGTAAATCGGCACCCCCGCACGATACGCCGCGGCGAGCAGACACTTGCCCTTCAGCCCGGTCTGCTCCTCCCGCTCGTTCAGGTACTTGCCGACGAGGTTGTGGAACTCCGCCGTGCTGAACGTGTGCTGGAAGGCGTCGGCCCGGAGCAGCGTGCGGTAGAACTTGTCGGTGCCGAGCAGGTTCTCGTAGTCGAACACGATGTCGTTGATGCGGATGACCTGGTTCTCGCGGAGCTGCAAGTCCGGCAGGCTCGGCCCGGCCTGGTACAGGTCCATGCCCAGCGCGTAGTGCGTGTCGTGGTACAGGTTCGCGCCGGTGCTGATGATCCAGTCGATGAACCCGGCTTCGACGAGCGGCACGAGGCAGCTCATGCCCAACCCGGCGGGAGTGAGTGCCCCGCTGAGCGCCAGCCCGACGGTGCAATCCGGGGCGAGCATCCGCTGGGCGTACAGTTGGCACCCCTCCCGCAGCCTCCCGCCGTTGTAGCTCAGGAACGCCGAGTCGATGAGGTCGGCCGCCGAGATGCCGCCGGGCACGGCCGGCGGGTCGATCCGCTGGCGGCTGATCTGCTTCAGGAACGCCTTGTTGTCGGCGGTGCCGGCGTGCCGGTCGTAGCTCGGCTTGTGCGGGTGCATGGCGTGGCCTCGGGGGTGAAACGATCCGGGGAGTATAGCGAGTGGAGCAAGCCGGCGGGGCGGGGTACGATGACTGAACGCCAGCCAACCTGTCGTCGCCGGGAGCTTGCGACCGGCTCGCGTTGCCCGGACACCAGTTCCCGGTGTGGTCCAAGCCGACGGGCAGTTGTACATTCTCATGCGGGACGGCACGACGGTGGTGCTAGCGGCCAAGCCGAAGTACGATATCCTTGCAACGAACAAGCTCACCCCCGGCGAGCAGACGAACTCGTCCGTCGCCATCTCCGACGGGCAGATTTTCATCCGCACCAGCAAGCACCTGTGGTGCATCGGCGAGAAGAAGTGACCCCCTCACACCAGCAGGGCGACATATGACCTGGCTCCGCGTCCTCGTGCCCGTGATCGCGGTCGTGGCGGTGTTCACCGTCGGCGTCGTCTTGGACGGTGCAGTGATCACAGCGGGCGATTGGGTGTCGTTCTTCGGCGCCGGTTTCATCCTCATGACTTTCAGCGTCGCGGTTGCTACGGCCCCGGCGTTCTCACTCTGGCTTTCCGTGAACAAATTCCGTCAGCTTCCCGACGGCCGCCAGGGGAGCGTCGTCGAGGGCTGGAGTCGGCTCATACACGAACGCGGGTGGCGGACGCTCTCCCTCACTTTGGTGGGGCTCGGGGCTTCCGCCTTCTTCTTGTGGTCCACGTGTTTACTCGCGGTCTGGCAGCACACGGTGAACGGGTGCATCGCCCTGCACTCGTTCTGGCTGCTCACCGGTCTGGGGGTAGGAGGGGCGACGTTCGGCGTGGCACAGTGGAGTCGGCGGGGGCGATACAGCTTGTGGGTGGCGGGGACATTCGCGATTGCGGCGATCGTGGCGGGAGTGTGGCTGTTCCCTCGGTGGGTCGAGTGGAGACAAGACGCTCTGTTCGAGTGGTACCACTATCGGGCGACTAACGACGCCCGGGGGGTGCTTTGGCCTGGGTTGGCGGCAGCGGGCGAGGTGGTATGTTTCGGCATCGCCGCCTGGCTATTGACGCGCATCGCGGATCGGCGGCGGCTGGGTGAACGTGCGGTGACTGAAGAGGTCGGATTATTCCAGAGGCTGGCGATTTGCGCCAAACTCGGCTTGTTTCTTGGGGGTGTGACCGTCGCGTGGCCTGGGGGCCCGCCGCGTGAGGATCTGGATCAGGAGGCGAGAGACCATCGCCGGCGGCACTGGGCGGGGCGGATGATCGAACTCCGCCCAGAAAACTGGCGCGGGTACGCACTCCGGTTCCACGGTACGAACTGGGGTGTCGATCCACAATCTGCGGTGTCGGACGCGGAGGCGGCGATTCGATTCGGGTGCAACGACCCTTGGGAGCGAGAGTCATTTGGGAACTGCTTCTCGAGTCTCGGTCGGTTCAGCGAAGCCGCTCGCGAGTTTGACACCGCAGCTACAGGGTACAGCACCAGTGCCCAGGAACACATTCGCGACCAGTCGAAGCATACACAGTTGAGAGCCGCGTTGGCCCACTTGGACGCAGGCGAACTGACTCAAGCGCGAGAAGTGGCGGAGACCCACCTCCGCGACGACCCGAAGGATGTCGCTGCCAGTTTCCTTCTCGCGCGTGTACACATCGCGCGGGGAGAATCCCTCGCTGCTTGTTCGCTCCTCCGACAAATGGATGATTGGGAGAAGCCCATCTTCGTCCCATGGCTGCTGGCCTGGGTACTGACCACAAGTCCCGACCCGGCGGTCCGCAATCTCCCCGAAGCCCGACAACTTGTCACCGAATACCTCCGTCGGGTGGAAGAAACGCGAGCGAAATTGAAGTCCAAACCACCCAGCAAAGTAAAGGAAGAACAGGAACGGTCCCTTGCCAACAATGCTGTGGACGCCTTGCTCGTCTTGGCGGGGTGCGATGCGGGTCATGGCGATTTCGAGGGGGCGAGGCGTCACATGCGCGAGTGGAAGGACAAGGTGAAGTGGGATCAACGGCCCCACCACAACGGTTTTTGGGCGCGACGGTTCGCCCGACTGGACGAGTGCCTCCGCGAGGGCAAGCCGTACCGCGACGAGCCGGAGAAGAAGTGAGGCGGCCGGTGACATTCTTGCGGCTCGGTCGTCGGGTATATTGAAGGGACGCGAGGGGGAGTGATGCGTTCGAACCGGTGGCTGCTGACGCTCATCCCGGTGCTGGCCGTGCTGGCGGCTGCGGCGGCGCCGCGAGCGGACCTGTCGGCGGACGACCTGATCCGCGGCGGTAACGCGGCGGTCGCCCGCGGCGACTTCGACCAGGCGGACGACTGGTACTCCGCCGCCGAGGAGCGGACGACCGACCCCGGCCTGGTGGCGTTCAACAAGGCGTACGCCCTGTTCCACCGCGAGCGGTTCGACGCGGCCGAGAAGCACGACACCCGCGCGCTCGACGACGCCGACGCCTCGCCCGGCCGCCTCACGGGACGGACAGCCCCTTCCCGGCGACCGTCACCCGCCCGTCGGCGACGTCCACCGCCGTCAGGGTCAGGTCGGGCTGGCTCTGGTTCACTTGCAGGCGGCAGACGGCCACCGGGTTGTTCCCCACCCGATACCACTGAATTTCGGCGTTGTGCTTGGTGGCGAACGCGGACATGCGGTCCATCAGCCACCGCTTGAACCACGGCAGCCCGCCGGCCTTCACGTCCACCAGTTCGATGGCCACCGTGTTCGGCTCGCCGGCGATCAGCCACGCCCGCACCTCGACCGACACGACCGCGCTGAACAGCCCGTCGCCCACCCGCCCGCCGATCCGCAGGCGGTCGCCGTCGATGTGGACCCGCGGGTCACTGAACCCCTCCCACTTGGGGCGGAGGAGCATGACGTGGTCGGCGTCCTCGCGGAGGAAGGCGTTGAGCTCGGCGGCCGAGAAGCTGGCCTGCCACTCGCCGGGGGCGGCGTAGGGCACCTTCAGGGCCGTCACCAGTTCGCCGATGCGGGTCTGCGTGTCGCTGGCCACGGCCGGGTCGTCCGCCTGCGGGGCGACGGCCACCGCCTCCGCGTACCACGCCGGCTCTCGTTTCACCGCCCATGCCAGCCCGCCGGCCGCCAGCAGCAGCACGGCCAGCAGCAGCAGCACGGCTTTCACCCACGCCCACCGCCGCATGACATCTCTCCGGGAGGGTCCGCACATCTACTGTGTACCCGCCCGCCGCCCGCGGGTCAACCGTGACGGCGGTCAGTCGAGCAGTGCGGCGAGGCGTAGGCGGAAGTCCGGGAGCACCTCGGGGAACACGAGGTCGTCGTCGGGGAAGAACATCATCGGCGACACGTCCGGGCGGGACAACATGGCCTGGCGTTGATCCGGGTCAACGGTGTAGACCACCTTCACCCCCGCCACCAGGTACTCGGTGATTTTGGCCGAGATGTTCACCCAACGGTCGGACGGGGAAAGCACCTCGATCACTAGCTCCGGGGCCACCTCGGGGTCCCCGTCCGGCGGATCGTCCTTCGGCACACGCTGGTAGCTGAAGTAGGCCACGTCCGCCCCACGGAGGGTGTCCGGGTCGCGCCCGGTCAGAATGCCGGAGTCGTTGTTCAGCACCCACCCCCGTGCGTTTGCGGCGACGTAATCGCCCAGCAGACGGCCGATTTTGTTGCACACCACCCCGTGACGGAAGTTGGGACGCGGCACGTCGATCACCTCCCCTCGGACCAGTTCGGTGAACCGCCCGTCGTCGGGCAGTGACAGGTACTCATCAGCGGTGAGCAGCCTGGGCGGGTCGGCGACGGCGGGGGCCATGCTCCGTGTCCTCCTGAACGACGTGTGTCAGTGTACCGGCCGGCGGCGGCGGACGACAATTGCAACACCCCACCCCCTGTGGCGACCTGGGGCGATTCTCCCGGCGGGCGGGTGCTGGCAAACGCCGCGGCGGGCGGGTACGTTTAATGCACCGAGCGAGCGGGGCCGAAAGGAACCGAGTACCGGGAGAAGCGTCATGAGCGGCAACGGGCGGAAACTGGTGGCGGCACTGGCGGTCGGCCTGGGCCTGGGTGCGGTGGTGGCGCACGCCCAGACCCCGCCGACCGAACTGGTGGATCGCACCAGGCTGAAGTTGCAAGCGACCGAGTCCACCCTGGCGACCGAGGTGGCCGAGGCGGTGCGGACCGCTTCCGGGTTGGCGAAGTCGTTCCCGGACAAGGCCGTTCGCAACCTGAAGGAGCTTTCCGGCAAGGTGGCCGGGGCCACCATTTCCGAGAAGAAGCGGGAGGAGTTGTTCAAACAACTCGACGCCGCGATTGCCGCCATTCAGAAGCCCGGCACTGCCCCGACCACCGACAGCAAAGTCGACGCCGCCATCCTGGAGCGGGTGCTGCGAGACGAGAAAAACAAGAAGGTGATCGACGCCGGCAGCCTGGAGGCGAAAGAGGTGAACGAGGCGTTCGACGCCATCGCCAAGGCCATCGACGACCGCCGCGACGCCGACGCCAAGCGGACACTCGCCGCTATCGCCGCCAAGTACCCGAACAACCCGTCGGTGCTTCTGCTGCAGGGGCAACTGTCGAACGCCGACGCCGTCACCGCCTCCCGCCTGTACGCCCAAGAGGCGAGCAAGCGGTACAAGAAGGCCTACGACGACGTGCTCATGGCCGCCCTGCCGGCAGTGAAAGACGTCGAACTCGCCAAAAACTGGAAGGAAATACAGGAGTTCCGCCGCAAGCTGAACGCCCCGAAGCTGACGGCCGAGGAGGAGAAGTTGCTGAAGTCGCTCGACACGCCGATCAAGGGCGGGCTGAAGGACGCGCCGTTCCAGGAGGCGGTGCAACTGCTGTCCACGGCCATCGACCAGAAGATTCACGTGGAGACGAAGTCGCTCGAAGCCCGCGGGGTGAATCTGGACGACAAAGTGGACGTGCCGAGCGGCCTGACCGCCCGCAGCGCCCTGCGGATCATGCTGCAATCGAAGGGGCTGACGTTCGTACTGCGGGAGAACGTCATTCAGGTGGTGACGGTGGAGGACGCGAAGAAGCAGTGCGTGGCGCGGGCGTACGACGTGCGGGACCTGGTGAGCGGCGGGGTGGTGGTCGGCAACCTCGGCCCGTGGGGGGCGTTCCTCGACTACCAGGCGGCGGCGAACAACGCCCAGATCATCATCGACGCCATCAAGAAGGGGGTGGAGCCGTCGGCGTGGCAGGAGAACGGCGGGGTGGGCAGCATCACGTTCCACCACGGCACCATGTCGCTCATCGTGCGGGCACCGTCCGAGGTCCACGCCGACCTGTACCGCAAGATGAACCGATAGAGTGATTCACCCGTGTGGGTTGACGCCCCCGGCCGGCCTGAAGGGCCGGGTTCTGTCAGCCCAGGTCGGAGCGAGCCGCAGGCGAGCGCAGGCCTGGGAAATGGGGAACCAATTCCAGCCGCCCTGAAGGGGCGGGTTCACGCAACTTGAATCCGCCCCTTCAGGGCGGCCACCATTTCGACAGAACTGGAAACCGCGTGAGAACCGCCCGGCATCCGGAATGTGGCCAGTGGGACACCGGCCCATGGTGCCTTACGAGGCCCGCTCGAAGTAGACCTTACCCTGCGGATCACGGTTCGGATCGGTCACGCCCAAATTGGGATCCCAGAACACCCACGGCTCGTCTTGCCGCTCCATGATACGCTCCCAGAGGAACAGTCCGAACCAGAGGGCTGCGCGATCTTGGACCTCCTGCTCACCGGCCTGGGGGCCGAGGAACTCCCGGCTGTGGTGATAGAGCCTCGCCAGTGGTTCAGGCCACGGAGACAGTTCCGAACCGAGGTGGCTCGATTTGAAAGTCCGTAGTCCGGTCTTGCTGTCGGGGGTGCGTGTGTCGATGACCCCGTCCAGGTAGTCGCGGATCGCACCGGTTGTCGCCGCTCCGAGCCGTTGAATGAGCGCTTCAAAGTCGGCCTGGTGCGGCACCCGTTTGACGGGCTTCCCATCAAGGGTTTCGAGCATACCCGCGTCCTCCGTTGATGTGGTCGAAACTACGTCCCGCCGAAGGCGAGCGTCGGGGTGCCGTCGCCTTCGGGGACGCGCTTGGCCGGCGGCGGCTCTTCGGTCCCCCCCTTCCGCAGCAGACGATGCACCTCGTCGCGGTCGAGTTCCTCGTGGACGAGCAGCGCGCCGGCCAACTTGTCCAGGTCGTCGCGGTTGCGGGCCATCAGTTCGCTCGCGCGGGTCATCGCCTCGGTGATGATCCGCTGCACCTCCTCGTCGATGATGCGTGCCGTGCCCTCGCTGAACTCGCGGCTCTCGACGATCTCCTTGCCCAGGAACACGTGCTCGTCGTGCTGGCGGTAGTGGACCGGGCCGAGGCGGTCGCTCATGCCGAACTGCGTGACCAGCGCCCGCGCCAGCCGGGTGGCCTGCTTGATGTCGCCGATGGCCCCGGACAGCGGCTCGCCGAACACCAGCCTGTCCGCCGCCCGCCCGCCCAGGATCACCACCAGTTGGGCGGTGAACTCGCTGAACGAGCGGTCGATGCGGTCCTCGTCCGGGCTGAAGATGGTCACGCCCCCGGAGCGGCCCCGCGGGATGATGCTCACCCGCTCGATGGGGTCGGCTTTCGGTTCGAGGTACGCGCACAGGGCGTGCCCGGCCTCGTGGTACGCCGTCCGCCGCTTCTCCTCTTCGCTGAACAGTTCCTCCCGCTTGGCCCCCAACCGCACGCGGTCGAGGGCGGCCTCGAAGTCGTCCTGCTCGATGCGGTTCTTGCCCTCGCGGGTGGCGTGAAGGGCGGCCTCGTTGCAGATGTTCTTCAGGTCGGCCCCGCTCATGCCGATGGTCGCCCGCGCCACCCGCGTCAGGTCGATGGCCTCGTCGAGCGGCTTGGTGCGGGTGTGCACCTTCAGGATGGCCAGCCGGCCCTGCCACGTCGGGCGTTCCACGGTCACCTGGCGGTCGAACCGGCCGGGCCGGGTGAGGGCGGCGTCGAGCACATCCGGGCGGTTGGTGGCGGCCAGCACAATCACCGTCTCGTTCGGGTGGAAGCCGTCCATCTCGCCGAGGATCTGGTTAAGCGTCTGTTCGCGCTCGTCCGATCCGCCGCCCACGCCGGTGCCCCGCATCCGCCCGACGGCGTCGATCTCGTCGATGAACACCACGCACGGGGCGTTCTCCTTGGCCGTGCGGAACAGGTCCCGCACCCGCCCGGCCCCGACGCCCACGAACATCTGGATGAACTCCGACCCGTTCACGCTGTAGAAGGGCACGTTCGCCTCGCCGGCCACCGCCCGCCCCAGCAGCGTCTTGCCCGTGCCCGGCGAGCCGACGAGCAGCACCCCCTTCGGCACCTGCGCGCCCAGGCGGGTGAACTTGTCCGGGTTCCGCAGGAAGTCGACGATCTCTTGCAGTTCCCGCTTCACCCCCTCCATGCCGGCCACGTCGTCGAAGGTGGTCCGCCCGCGTGTGCCCTTCTCGTACTTGCGGGCGGGGCTGCGGGTGAACGCGGCCGCGAACCCGCCGCCGTTCGCCTCCCGCATCCGCGGCAGCAGCACGAGCAGGAAGAAGGCGATGAACCCGGCGAACAGCATGCCGGTGAGCAGCAGCGGGGCGAGGAACTGCGGCGGCTCCTGGTCGGCGGAGATTTGCACCGGCGGGGTGGCGTCCGTCGGGTCGACCGCCTTCCGCCGGGCGAGGGCCGCCTTGTCGTCGGTCTCCACCTTCGTCTTGATCGGGGTGGTGTCGTTCAGCGGGGGCAAATTCACGGCGAACTTGCCGCCGGTCAGGTTCAGCCCCTTCACCTCCTCCGCCTGCTGGTCCCGCACTTCCCCGCGGAGGGTCGTCTTGCCCTCGAACACCACCCGCTTCACCTGCCCCTGTTCGGTCAGCCGGTCGAACTCGGTCAGGGTGATGACCTTCACCGCGTCCATGGCGAAGTACAGGGTGAAGCCGACCAGCAGGCCGGCGGCGGCCACCCACCACATGTACGCGGGCACGGCCGTCCGCTTCCGGGGCGGGGGCGGCGTGTCGGGCGACTTGCTGTCCGGCGGCGGTTGGTCGGCCATGTGGCGGGTGTGCTCGGGGCGGTGTGTCGAATTATAGGTGGCACGCCGGCCGCCGGCGGGGAAGTGGGCGAAGGTGTCGCGGTTGTGCCGGGTGCGGCGGTCGGGCGTGTCGCGGCGGACGCGCCGGATGCGCCCGACTCGGGTGTGCCGGGTGTGACAATTCCGCCCGCCTTCGCCTTCGCATTCCCATCAGGTCGTCGCAAAATTGATTCAAGTCGGCTCTCGCCCCGCCCGCGGTGATCCCATGCCCCGCTTCTGCTGCTTCCTCCTGATCGCCGTCTCGCTCGCGGCCGTCGGCTGTCGCTCGTTCGAGGAGAACGCCGGCCTGTTCCCGCGGCTCCGCGACCGCCTCGACCCGGACGCCGACCACCGCCAGCCGTACTACCGAGACGGCGACCGTCACGCCTCGGCTCCCGCACCGACACACGCCATCGCCCCGACGTATGCCGTCGCCCCGACCTCGGGCAGTTGCGTGCCGTGCGGCGGCGGGTACACCAGCCCGATCTACGGCGGCGGTACGACGCTCGGCGGCGGGTACGGGTACGGCAGCTCGATGCCGACTATGAACGGCGGCGGTTACGGGTACGGCAACTCGATGCCGACCACGGGCGGCAGCTACGGCATCCCGACCGGGTACTCGTCGGCACCGTCGTACTCGTCCGGGCCGGTGCTCGGCACGCCGGTCTACCCGAGCGGCAACGGCTCGCCGTATCAACCGCGACGGGATGACGAGTTGCCGCTGCCCGGCGGGTACAGCCAGCCGGGGGCGGTGGAGATGGGCCGCGGCGTGGCCCCGCGACCGCCCGGCAGCCTGCCGACCGGGAAGTGAGTGGGCGTTCGCAAATCCCGAACATTCAACTTGACGGGTGCGGAACTCGCCGACATACTGCCCATGTCTTCGACGCGGGAGGTGAGCGGTGTGGGTGGTTTCGCTCAAGCGGTTGCGGGAGTTTTGGGCGGATCACCCGCAAGCCGAATCCCCACTCCGCGGCTGGTTCACGCTCACCGTCGCCGCCGAGTGGGCCACGTTCGCCGAACTGCGTGGCACATTCCCGTCGGCCGATCTGGTGGGTAACTGCACCGTGTTCAACGTCGGCGGGAACAACTTCCGCCTGATCGCCCGCGTGTTCTTCGCCAGCCACAAGGTGTACGTGCTGCGGGTGATGACGCACGCCGAGTACGACCGCGAGGATTGGGCCGACGGGTGCAACTGCCACCGCCCGCCGGTAAAGAAGCTCAAACGGAAAAGGGGGAAGCGGTGAACAAGACGACGGGGGGGCGAGCCGCACCCGACACCTATCTGAAACTGGTGAAGCGACACCCGCTCCGCAGCATCCGCACCGAAGCCGATCTTGATGCAGCCCAGGTGGTCATCGACGAACTGGTCGCCGAAGACCTGGACGCCGGCGGGCGGGCGTACCTGGATGCGCTGTCCGATCTGGTCATCCTGTACGAGCGGGAGCGGCACCCGGTCCCGCCCCTCCCGCCGGCCGAACTGCTCGCCCACTTGCTGGCTGATCGCGGTTTGTCGCAGTCCGAACTCGGGCGGCGGGCGGACCTGTCGCGCGCCGCGGTCAGCGAACTGGTGAGCGGCAAGCGGTCGTTCACCGTCGCCCAGATGCACGTCGTCGCCGGCGTGTTCGGAGTACCCCCGGCGGTGTTCCTGGCCCCGCGGTGAGCGGCCGGGGTGAGGAGGAACCCGGCGGCTCACACCGCCGGTTCACACGAACAGCGGCTTGACAGCCGCCGCTCGCCTCCCGTTCACTTCGTCAGCATGTGAATGAGGTACGCTTGCGCGGTGGGGTAGTCCTTGTTCGGCTGGCCCGTCGAGTGAAACGTCACCTCCACCTTGGCTTCTTTCAGTTTCTCGGCCAGCATCATGCCGAGCACCGGCGAGTGCGTCGGGTCGGTGTGCGTCGCCCCCGCCTTGGCGTCCTTGTCGCCCTTGTAGAAGAGGCCGACGGGCGGGTCGTCCTTCGTCACGTGGCGGATGGGCGAATACTCCTTGATGACGTCGGCCAGCTTGGCGCGGTTCTCCTCCACCTCGTTCAGGTTCTTCAGGCCGAAGGCGTGCGCCCCGTAGGTGTAGTTGGGCAGCCACTCGCGGGTCTCCTTCGGGTCGAGCGACACCTGCGCGCCGTCCACGCCGACGCAGAACAGCCGCGTCGATTCCCGCAGCACTTCGTCCTTGCTCTTCGGGTCGGCCATGTCGTCGTGCAGGGCCAGCCACAGGGACGAACACGCCCCGGCCGAGCCGCCCGTCGCGGCGATCTTCGCCTTGTCGATGTTCCACTCCTTCGCCTTCGAGCGGAGGAACTGCACCGCACGGGCGGCGTCTTCCAACGGGGCCTTCACCGGAGGGTCCACCTTCTGCTCGTTCGCCTGCTTCATCAGCCGGTAGTTGATGGTGGCCACCGAGATGCCTTTGTCCAGGTAGCCCTTCACCCGCGTGTAGTACCCGCTCTTGTCGCCGGCGTTCCACCCGCCGCCGTGGATGCACACCACCAGCGGGGTCGGCTTGTCGGACTTCGCCTGCCAGAAGTCGAGCTTGTTGCGGTCGTGCGGGCCGTAGCTCACGTCGGCGGCCGTCGGCTCGACGGGCGGCTTGGGCAGCGGCTGCGGTTGCGGCGTCTGGGCGAGCGCGGCGGACGCGACCAGCAGCGCGAGGGCGGGTGCGGTGAAGCGAGCGGGCATGATGCCTCCGGGGAGTGAGGACGGCGGACCGCCGCCGACGGTACCACACGCCGGCGATGTCCGCAACCACCCGCCCGCACATACAATCGCTCCGCCGCCCACTCCCCAGGGCGGAGGAGGCCAACACCATGCGGACGATGCGATGGCTGGCGGTGGCGGTGGCGGTGGTCGCCGCCGCGACCGCGGCGACGGCGGACGACATGCCGAAGAAGAAGCTGCTGCTGGTCACGCACAGCAGCGGGTTCGTCCACGACTCGGTCGGCGTGGCCGAAGACGTCCTGAAGAAGGAAGGCCCGGCCGCCGGGTACGACGTGACCTGCTGGCGGTTCACTGGTGACCCGGACGCGAAGGTGAAAGTGAAGGTGAAGGAGAAAGTGGACGGCAAGGACGTGGAGAAGGAAGTGGAGAAGTCGGCCCTGGAGAAGTATTCGGCCGACTTCCGCGCCCGCACCGGCAAGACGGTGGAGAAAGAGCACTGCGGGCGGATCAACGCCGAGAGCCTGAAGAAGTTCGACGTGGTGCTGTTCTTCACCACCGGCAACCCGCTCACCGCGGACGAACTGAAAGACCTGACCGCGTGGGTGAAGGCGGGCGGGGCGTTCACCGGCACGCACTGCGCCACCGACACCCTGTACAAGACCACCTACGGCGAACTCATCGGCGGGTACTTCAAGACGCACCCGGCCATCCAGAAGGTGAAGCTGAAGATCGAAGACCCGAAGCACCCGGCGGCGGTCGGCATCGAAGACGGCATGGACTGGACCGACGAGTATTACGTGTTCACCGACACCCCGTACAGCCGGGAGAAACTGCACATCATCATGAGCATCCAGGCGGACTCGTTCAAACCGAACCCGAACGGCGGCGGGCGGGACGACAAGGACTACGCGGTGAGTTGGTGCCGCGAGGAGGGCAAGGGGAAGGTGTTCTACACGTCGCTCGGCCACCGCAAGGAAGTGTGGCAGGACGAGAAGTTCCAGAAGCACTTGTTCGGCGGGCTGGCCTGGGCCACCGGCCAGGCGAAGGGGGACGCCACCCCGAGCGGGAAGAAGTGAGCATGTTCGAGCGAGCGGCGGCCGTCTGGCCGCTGTTGTGACACTGAACAGCGGCCTGACGGCCGCAGCTCGCTCAACACACTTTCCGTCCTCTCGCCGGAACCCATGGTACACTGG
>JANNQE010001168.1:0-13049 GCA_031441625.1 Planctomycetia bacterium | reverse complement strand
CTTCCGCCGCCTGCGGCTCACCACCCTGCGCAACTCGCTGGCCGTCGCCCTCAAGTCCGGCAAGGTGAAAATGTTCACCATGCTGGCCACCAGTGCCGTCGTCGCCGGGTTCGTGTACGGGCTGGCCCATTACGCCTTCTGGGAGTTGAACGCCAACCAGGTGCCGCTGAAGGGGAACATCGGCGGGCTGCTGTTCGACCTGCTCTTCTTCACCCTCGGCGGGATGCTCCTGTTCAGCACCGGCATCGTCCTGTACGCCAGCCTGTTCACCGCCCCCGAAGCCCGCTTCCTGCTGGCCACCCCCGCCCGCGCCGACCAGATCTTCGCCACCAAGTTCCGCGCGGCCGTGGCGTTCAGCTCGTGGGCGTTCGTCATCCTCGGCCTGCCGGTGCTCGTCGCGTTCGGCGTGATGGCCGACGTGCCGTGGTACTTCTACCCTCTGCTGCCGCTCTTCCTGCTCGGGTTCGTGCTGCTGCCGGGGGCGGTGTCGGCGACCGTCTGCCTGTTGCTCGTGCGGTTCCTGCCGAAGAACCGCAAGCAGGCGTTCGCGGGCCTCATCGCGGTGCTGGTGGCGGTGCTGCTGGCGTGGGGCGTGCAGGCGGTGTTGAAGGCCCGCGACACGTTCGCCGGCGGGGGGAAGAAGGACGACGTGAGCGAGCTGCTCGGCCAGTTCGGACTCACACAAAGCCCGTGGGTGCCGAGCCACTGGATGACGAACGGCCTGCAAGCCGCGGCGAACGACCAGCCGGCCGCCGCCCTCCTCCCGCTCGCCCTCCTCTGGAGCCACGGGCTGCTGGCGTATCTGATCGCCGCGTGGGTGGCGGCGCGGACGTACCGCACCGCGTTCGACCGCGTGAGCGGCACCGGCCGGGCGATGAAGAAGTACCGGGCGAACGCGCTCGATCACGTCATGGAAGGGCTGGTGTTCTACCTGAGCAAGCCCGTCCGCCTGCTGGTGGTGAAGGACTTCCGCACCTTCCGCCGCGACCCGACGCAGTGGGTGCTGCTGTTCGTCTTCGGCGGCATGATGCTCCTCGGGGCGATCAACTTCCGCGAGTTCGCCAAGCGGGTGGACGGCGGCGTCCCAGCGGAAGGCCTCAGTCTGATCAACCTCGCCGCCATCTCGGTGCTGCTGTGCGCCGGCCTCTCGCGGTTCATTTACCCGCTCATGAGCCTGGAGGGGCGGAAGTTCTGGATCCTCGGCCTGATGCCCATCCGCCGCGAGCAGATCCTGACCGGCAAGTTCGCCTTCGCCGCCACCGGCACGCTGCTGGTGGCCGTGTCGCTCACCCTCACCGGCGACCTGCTGCTAGGCGTTCCGCTGGTGCCGCTGCTGGTTCACCTGTTCGCGGCGGTGTGCGTCGGGCTGGGACTGAGCGGGCTGAACGTGGGGCTGGGGGCGACCATGCCGAACTTCAAGGAGACGGACCCGTCGAAGATCGTCGTCGGGTTCGGCGGCACGGTGAACATGATCGTCGGGCTGGGCTTCCTGCTGCTGGTGGTGGGCACCTCGGCCGGGCCGGTGCTGGCGGCCGGCGTCCGCGGGGTGGTGAACCCGGCGGCCGGCTGGCCGTGGTGGGCGTTCGCCGGCCTGCCGGTGGCGGCCGGCCTGACCGTCGCGGCCGTGTGGGTGCCGCTGACGACCGGGGCGAGGAGCCTGCGAGAGACTGAGTTTTGATCTCGCCCCGGAGGGGCGTTCGGATGTAGCCTGGGGCGGAAGCCCCAGGTAGACGATACCCATTGACCACAAGCCCCGGAGGGGCGCTCGGCTCCGAGCGCCCCTCCGGGGCTTGTGGGATTGTGGTTTTCATTCCTGGGGCGGAAGCCCCAGGCTACATCCGAACGCCCCTCCGGGGCTCAAGCACGATCACCCCCACACCTTCCACGCCACCGCCGCCACGGCCACCACCGCCCCGCCGACGGCGGCACAGATCAAGTCGCGCTGCCAAAGGCTCTTCGGCCGCACGGCCGCCAGCAGGAAGCCCCACTTGGTGCGGGCGTCCTTCGGCCAGTTCGCCGCCCGCCGGTCGAGTTCGGTCAGCAGATTGTTCCCGCCCCGCTTGGCCGCATCCGACGCCACCGCGAAGGCCTGCCCGTCCAGCGCGCTCGCGTCCACGCCGGCGCGGTCGGTCGCACCCAGCGCCACCGCCAGGAACGCCTCCGCCGCGTTCGCACTCTTGCCGAAGTCGGCCGACCGCGTTCGCAGGTCTCGGAGCAGGTTCTCGTACAGGTCGGTGCCGTCCGTCGCCAGCGTGGGGCCGAACCCGGCGAGCGCCGTTTCCAGGTCGGCCTGGAAGCTGTTCTTGCTCACCCGCCCGGCGAGCGCGGACGCCACCGCTTTGAACAGATCGCCCTTCGCCGAGGCCGGCAGCACGGGCGGGCTGACGGCGAACGCGACGGCCACGGACGCGATCGCGTCGGCCTCGAACGTCGGCGCGTCGAGGTACGCCCGCACCGTGCGGACGGCGTCGATCCGCGTCTTCAACGCATCGCTCAGGCCGTCCTGGTCCCGTAGTTGACCCAGGAAATTCAGCACCGGGGCGTTGGTGTACACGTCGGCCGGCGGGGCGTTCAGGAACAGTGTGCCGAGCCGATCCAGCCCGGAGCGGCCGGCGAACAGTTCGAGCAGCTTGCCGCCCTGCGTGCGAATCAGGCGGTCGGCGTCGAGCTTGCCGGCATCGAGCGTCGTCTCGAAGAACGTGTTGAGCGAGGTCGGGGTGTAGTCGGCGGCGGCGGACACCACGTCTTCAAACCAGCCGCGGTCCGGGGCGTGGGCGAGCAGCCCGGCGTAAAGGGCGTCGGCCGACTTCAACAACTCCAGCACGAGCGGCGGGTGCTTGGCGAGCGTCGTCACGAGCAGGGCCGACGGCTCCGGCTCGCGGCCGAGGGCGGCACCGGCGGCGGACAGTTGGTACGCCTTCGGCAGGTCGAGCGCGAGGAACTCGCCCAGGCGGTCGGCCGGCATGTCCAGCCACGGGGTGAACGCGGCATCGACACCACCCGGCTGCGTCTGCTGCTTGAACCGCACGAACCGCGGCAGCAGATACCACCTCATCTCCCACGACAGGCGGGCCGGGTCGGGCGTGCGGGTGAGCAGTTCGCCCCAGATGGCGTTGGCCTTCGCCGGGGCGACCATCGGCAGGATCACTTCAAACGCATTCGCCGTACGGGCGCGGTCGCCGGCGGTCAGGGCGTCGTCACCCGCGGTGCGGACGCTCGCGGCCAGCTTCGCCAGCACGTCCGGCTTCTGCCGCAGGCTCTGCACCGCCCGGCTGAACGCGCCGGTGGCGAACGCGCGGTCGTCGATGGCCCACTCGAGCAGTTGTTGCAGCACGTCCGTGCGGGCGCTGACCCACGCGGCGAGGGGCGGGTGTTGGAGGGCGTCGGCCGCCTCCTCTTTGCTCAGCGTGCCAGTGCCGCGGGCGAGGCGGAACACCAGGTCGAACTTGGCGGCGGCCTTCAGCCCGAGCCGCTGCCACGTGGCCTTCAGGTCGTCGAGGGCGGCGAAGCTGCCGTCGGCCAGGGCGTTCACGGCGAACGCGGCGAACGGGACGACTGCCTTCAGGTCGGTTCGCTTGCCGGTGAACGTGTTCAGCCCGGTGCCGGTGCGGTAGCAGGCCGCGGGCAGGTCGGGGCCGTCCGCGCCGGGGTCGAACCCGACCACGCGGGCGGCGCAACTGAGCGGCTCCGCCTCGGCGGTGCTGAAGGTGAGCGCGTCCACGAAATCGGGCGGGAAGGCGCGGCCGGCGGCGTACACCACCCACGCCACATCTTCACCGGGTGCGGCCAGGAACAGTTGCGTGGTATTCGGCGTGCCCAACAGGGCGGTGAACGCGAACTCCAGCAACTCGCGGTGGTCGGTGGTGCCCAGCCACGCCTTCAGCCCGGCGTCGTCGAGCACGTCGGCGACCGGCAGGTACGGCAACTCGGGCAACTCGCCGCCCGACTCCGGCGGGGTCCGCTGCCACTGCGGGCTGCCCCACGTCTGGATGGCCAGCAGCGCGTCGGCGGTGTCGGGCACGTTCAGCAGCGTGTGCGCGAAGAAGCCGTCGGCGTGGGGCACGGCGTGGGTGAGGACGCGGCCGTGCGGGGTGTTCAACAGGGCCAGCCGCGCCGCGGTGGGGCGATCCGCCGACGGGGTGTAGACGGAGTGCGGCAGCACGGCGTGCAGGGCGTCCGGCCGCACGCCGGCGGAACTGGCCCGCACTGATGGCAACCGCAGCGACTTGCCCGGTGGCGGGGTGAGTTCGGCGGACGTGGACGTGCGGGCGGGGCCGGTGCAGTACACCTGATCCATGCGCGAGCCTTCCGGGGTGGGGCGGGGGCCGAACGGGAGATTCCGACTGCACCATAGAACAGATTTGAGGGTCGGGCGGAGCCGGCGGATCGGGTGAACCGGCGGCGTGAGCCGCCTGGGTGTTGAAAGCACCCACGGGTTGACACCCGCGGTTCACCCGGAACGGCTCTCCATCCCCACCCGTATCATGCCCCCATGCTCCTCGGCCCGCTGTTCCGCTTCGAACTGATGCGGCTGGCCCGCCGCGGCACCCACCTGCCCCTGCGGGTAGTGCTCGCCGTGCTCCTGTTCGTCGGCCTGATCGCCTCCTACCTGCAACTGTTCCCCGGCGCGGACGTGTTCGCCCTCCTGTTCGGCGGGGCCGACGCCGCCGAACCCTCCCGCCTGGACAGGTTCGGCGAGACCTTCCTGTTCGCCTTCCTGCTCATCCAACAGGTGGCCGTGCTGCTGCTCACCCCGGTGTACGCCGGCGGGGCCATCGCCGAAGAGAAGGAGAAGGGCCGGCTCGACTTCCTGCTCACCACCACCCTCGGCCGGTGGGAACTGGTGCTGGGCAAGCTGGCCGCCCGCCTGGTGTTCGTGCTGGGGGTGGTGGCCGTCGGCCTGCCGGTGCTGTCGTTCACCCTGCTGTTCGGTGGGGTGGACCCCGGCCGCGTGCTGGCCGGGTTCGTGGTGGCGGTGGTGTCGGCCGTGTCGGTCGGCGCGTTCGCGGTCATGCTGAGCGTGCTGCGGCCGACCCTGCGGGACGTGCTCCTCTGGGCGTTCGGCGGGCTGGCGGCCTCCGGCGTGGGCGGGCTGGTGCTCGCCGGCGTCACCCCGGAGGCCGCCGGCGGGGTGGCGTCCCCCGTGACGGTGCTGTTCACCCTGTTCCGCGTGTGGGGGGAGAACCAGTCGCCGTTCACCGACCCGACGTGGCCGCTGGTGGGCTTGTACGCCGGGATTCATCTGACGACGGCGGTGTGGTCGGTACTCATCGCGGTGGTGAACGTGCGGCCGGCCGTGCGGCGCGACGCTGACAGCCCGGTGCCAGTGCCCCCGCCAATCGAACCAGAGTCACCCCCGCCCGCCCCCGCCGCGGACGACCCGCCGCCCCCGGCGTGGTACGCCGTGCCCGAGCGGGCGGTGTTCACCCCACACGAGATCGAGTCGGCCGCCGACGGCCGCGACTTCCTGGTGCCCACGCTGGGGGACGACGAAGACCCTCTGGCGTGGAAGGAGCGGCACTTCGGCTCCCGCCTGCCGCTGCTCGAAGGGCGGTGGTTCGCCGTCCTCCGCGGGTGTCTGGTGATCGCGTTCGTGCTCGCACTCGGCATGGGCGTGTTCATCGGGCTGATGCTGGCGATTCAGAGCGGGCGCGACCTGCACTTTGTGACGAACGGGGTGGCCCGCGTGGTGCTGGTGGTGGCCACGCTGGTGCTGCCATTCGCCGGCCTGCGGGCGGCGGTGGGCGTGGCCGAGGAGCGGGCGAAGAAGACCCTCGACTCGCTCTTCGCCCTGCCGCTCGACCGCTCGGACATCTTGAAGGCGAAGGTGTGGGCGGCGGTCGGCCCGGCGAGGTGGTGGGCGGTCGGGGCGGCGGTGGCGGTGGCGCTCGCGGTGTTCACCGGCGGGCTGAACGTGCTGTGCATCCCCGGCCTGGTGGCGGTGTACGGCGGGTACGCGGTGTTCACCCTGGGCGTGGGCGTCTTGCTGAGCGTGTGGTGCAAGACGGGCGTGCGTGCGGTGCTGGCGCACGTGGTGGTCACGCTCGTCACCTTCGCCGGGCCGTTCCTGCTGGCCCCGTTCCTTAACGGCACGCCGGTCGTATTCAGCCCGCCGGCGGCCGTGGTGATGGCGGCGGCGACCCCGAACGAATTCGGTGGTGCGTCGGCGAGCGAAGGGACGGCCCTCTACTTCTCGTTCCTGGTCGGGCTGGGGTACGCGGGGGCGGGGGTGCTGGCGTGGCGGTTGGCCGCGAGGCGGTTCGAGCGGGAGTGAATCCCGATCTTCGCCGCGACCCGTGGGGGCGGAGTATGTCCGCCGCGAAGCGGCCGTCGGATATAGCCCAGGGCGGAAGCCCTGGGTGAGTGGACACCCACCACCCCGCCCCGCAGGGGCCGGCGTGGGAGTTCGCCGGCCCCTGCGGGGCGGATTCTCCATCGCACTGGCAACCCAGGGCTTCCGCCCTGGGCTACATCCGACGGCCGCTTCGCGGCGTTATGTTTGGGAGTTCCGTCATGCGTTCGCTCGCCGCCTTGCTCACATTTACAACCTTCGCCCTCGCCGCCCCGCCCAAGCTCACTCTCACCACCGCCAAAGCCGACCCGCCGAAGGAGGTGGCCGAGGCGGTGGCCAAGCTGCTCGACACGGAGGCGGTGGCGGTGGCGAGCGATGACAACGCACTGTCACTCACCCTCTGGTTTCGGGCCGAGTTGCCCACCGCGGCGACGGCCGACCAGATCAAGAACGGGCTGACGTACCGCGAGATTCCCGAGGGCACGCTGCTCGGAGTGGTGCAGTTCGACAAGGCGTTCACCGACTTCCGCAAGCAGGAGATCGCGGCCGGCGTGTACACCCTGCGGCTGGCCGTGCAGCCCGACACCGGCGACCACACTGACACCGCCCCGCACCAGGACTTCGCCCTGCTGGTGCCGGCGAAGGCGGACGACACGGCCGACGCGCTGGAGGTGAAGGCGGTGGTGAAGCTGAGCCTGAAGGCGACCGGCGGCGACCACCCCGGCGTGATGCTGCTGTACCCGCACCACGGGAAGGAGGAGAAGGCGGAGGTGGTCGCGCACAAGGACGGCCCGCGGGGCGTGCGACTGCGGCGGGCGGTGACGAACGGAGACAAGAAGGCGACGCTCGGCGTGAGTCTGGTGATCGACGGGTACAGCAAAACGCGATGAGCCGGGGGCGGGAGCGAACTGGTCGCCCCGCCCCCGGCTCATCCACTCACTTCACCGTCAGTCGTGGACGCACACGGTGCCGTCGCGGTGGAACTCGATCTCCACCTCGTGCCGGCCGTAGTCGAACACGATCCGCCGGCGGCTCACGTCGATGTCCCGCAGCTTGCAGTCGGGCAGGTCGAAGCACACCCGCACCGGCCGGCCCGTCACCGGGTGCTCGATCAGGATGTCGTGGTGGCCGGGGCAGGCGTGGAAGTCACGCTCGAACGACTTCAGGCAGCACACCACCTGCACCGGCGGCCGTTGCACGACCACCACCGGCGGGCGTTGGACGATCACCGGCGGGGCGAACACCGGCTGCTCGACGATCACCGGCGGGCGGTGCGAGTGGCTCGGGTACGTCGGGTACGCCGGCGGGAAGGTGCGGATCGGCGGTTGCGGGTACGGGTACTGGGCGGAGGCGGTGCCGGTGAGGCCGGCGGCGGCGAGGGCGGCGAGGGCGAGGCGGCGGAGGGTGTTCATGGTGAGTGTCCGTTCTTGGGGGCGGGTCTGGGTTGGCCCGTCTGCTGTCGAGACGCGCGGAGGTGGGCGACTTGCGCGGAGGCGAAAATCGGCCCGCAGAGGTGTGGTGTGCAACTGGGAGTTGGCTTCCGGGCGAACCCGGCCCGCAAGGGCCGCGGGTGTGGTTCAGCACTCGACCCCTCGTGGAGTCCACTCCGTGGTCGGTTCTGGGGGTCGCCCCCGTACACTTCCCCCATGCCCTGCTCGCACCTGCCGCCGGCCGACTCCCCCGCCGTTGATCCGGCGTGGCTGTCCGAGACCGTGCTGCTGCTCGCCCGCGGCATCGCCGCGGAGAACGCCTTCGACCGCCTGCCGATCCTGGCGGACGCGCTCGAGGAGGCGGGGTGCGACCACTTCGGCTTGCTCAATCACCTGCGGAGCAACGAACCGCACCGCGTCGAGTGCTGGGCGCTCCGTCGGGTGTTGCGGACGACGCTACTCCTTCCCGGCGGGGTGGAAATGGCCTTCGCCTACTGCCCGCCGGGGTCGTTCCTCATGGGCAGTCCGGAGGCGGAGGCGGAGCGTTCCGACGACGAGTTGCAACATGAGGTGCGTCTGACGAAGGGGTTCTTCTGCGGGGTGCATCCGTTGACGCAGGCGGAGTGGCGGGCGGTGATGGGGACGGAGCCGAGCCACTTCAAGGGCGACACGCTGCCGGTGGAGAGCGTGAGTTGGGACGACGCCCAGGCGTTCTGTGCGAAGGTGCTGGAGTTGACGGTGAAGGCGGTGCGGTTGCCGACGGAGGCGGAGTGGGAGTACGCGTGCCGGGGCGGGACGGCGACGCCGTTCTTCTGGGGGAACGAGCTGAACGGCACGCAGGCGAACTGCAACGGCAACGACCCCTACGGCACGGAGACGACGGGGCCTAACTTGGCAGGCACTTCCCCGGTGGGCAAGTACGCGGGCGACTTCCCGCACCCGTGGGGGTTGGCGGACGTTCACGGGAACGTGTGGGAGTGGTGTGCGGACTGGTACGACGAAGAGTTCTACGCCCGCTCGCCGGCGGCTGACCCGGAGTGTTGGGATGGTGAACAAAAGTATTGTATCCTGCGTGGTGGCTCCTGGGACGACAACGCCTGGAACTGCCGCGCCGCCGACCACTTCTGGACTGAGCCTGCGAACCGCTACTACAGCTGCGGTTTTCGGGTGGTTTGCTGCCTGGACTGATTGGGCGTTGCCGAGCAGCGTCTTCGTCGCTGCCGTCCTTGCACCGCGATTCCCGTCCGCGTACCTTCCCCGCATCCCCCACAGGTGCGTACTCATGCCCGACATCCCCGACGGCCAGTCGGCCGAAATGCAAGGCTCCGGGTCGAAGCCGTACCTGCTGAAAAACGTCGGCGGGGTGTACTCGTGCTCGTGCCCGGCGTGGCGGAACCAGTCCGTCACCATCGAGCGGCGGACGTGCAAGCACCTCCGCAAGTACCGCGGGGACGCCGCCGAGGAGGGCCGCATCGGTGGCGCACTCCCGCAGAAGCCGACCAAGCCCGACGGCGCGGAAGACGGAGCCGACCTGCCCCTGCTGCTGGCCGAGAACTGGACCGACGACACCGACCCCGCCGGCTGGTGGGTGAGCGAGAAGCTGGACGGCGTGCGGGCGTACTGGGACGGCAAGCAGTTCCTGTCGCGGAAGAACAACATCTTCTACGCCCCCGACTGGTTCACCGCCGGCCTGCCGCCGATGGCCCTCGACGGCGAACTGTGGATCGACCGCGGGCAGTTCCAGCGCACCGTCTCCGTCGTCCGCCGACAGGATCAGCCGGTCGAGTGGAAGCAGGTGAAGTACGTCGTGTTCGATGCGCCACAGGCCCGCGGCACGTTCGAGAAGCGGATCGAGTGGCTGACGACCGTCGCGCCGACGTGGAAGAGCCAGTTCCTTCAGTTGCACACGCACGAGGAGTGCGAGGGGCTGGAAGACCTGGTGGCCGAGTTGGAGCGCGTGCTGAAGCTGGGCGGGGAAGGGCTGATGTTGCGGAAGCCGGGGTCGAAGTACGAGTTCAACCGTTCGAGTACGCTGCTGAAGGTGAAGCGGTTCCACGACGCCGAGGCGACGGTGGTGGCGCACGAACCGGGAAAGGGGCGGCACAAAGGGCGGCTGGGCGCGGTGGTGGCCGAGCTGCCGAACGGCAAGCGGTTCAACATCGGCACCGGCTTCTCGGACAAGCAGCGGGAAAGGCCGCCGGCGGTCGGCAGCACGGTCACGTTCAAATACCAGGAGCTGACCCGAGACGGCATCCCGCGTTTCCCGGTGTTCATTGGCCAGCGGATCGACGCCCCGGCGGAGATCGTGCCACTGGTGAAGGCACCGCCGGCCGCCGCGAAGATCACCAGCACGCCGAAGCCCGCGGTCGGCGCGCGGCGGTTCGAGAACACGACCGACGGGGCGAGCAAGTTCTGGGAGGTGAGCGTGAGCGGGCCGAGCCTGACGACGCAGTGGGGGAAGATCGGCGCGGCTGGCAGCACCAAGACGAAGACGTTCGCCACCGCCGAGAAGGCCCAGGCCGAAGCCGACAAGCTGGTGACGGAGAAGACGGCCGGCGGGTACGAGGAGAAGTAGGGGCGACTGCCGACGCCAACGGCGTCGTTCCCTCAGCCCATGGTTGAGGTGCGAAGCACCGACACCCTGGGAATGCATGCCACCAAATCTTCGCCCCCAACGGGGTCGTTCACCCTGATGGTGAACGACCCCGTTGGGGTGATGCGATTGTTCGATTCTGGACCCAGGGTGTCGGACCTGCGGTCCTCAACCCTGGGCTGTGGGAACAACCCCTTCGGGGTTGAAACCGTTACCCCTGCGGGCGGGTGCCACTCCGGAGCCGCTTCATCGGGTCCACTTCGAGCGCGCCGAACGCCTGCTCGTACCGCCCGACGATGTACTTGAGCGACTCCAGTAGCCGCTTGGCCACGTACGGGTTCATCACCATCCGGTGCGTCATCTGGATCGGCTCCATCACCGGGGCGGCCCCGCTCGACATGACGATGCCGGAGTGCATGCCCACATCCATGAGCACCTCCTCCTGCCCGCCGCCGAGCGACAGGCGGAAGAAGTTGCAGTACACGGTTTGCAGCTTGGACAGGTCCACCTGCATCGCCACCTGCGTGCCCTGGGCGGGCTGCTGACCGGCGGGGGTGAGGGGGGTCGGTTCTTCGGCCATGACGGTTCTCCTCGGCGGTGGGCGGTGTCGCCCGGTTGGGTTTCGGGGTGCCGGCGGGTCATTTCGACAGCGGGCGAATGTCGATCGCCCTCCCGCCGGTGCGCTGCTGCACCCGCACCGGCCAGTCCCACGCCGCGGCGTCGGCCGGTGTCGGTACCCACAAGTTTACGGACTTCTGTGCCGCGGCCATCGCCACCGCGTGCGGGTGGTCGAGGATTTTCGCCGCCCCCAGGAAAGCCGGACTGGCCGGGTGGCGGAAGCTCGTCGGCAGGTCGGTGAGCGTCAGCGCCGTCACGTTCGGCTCGTACAGCGAAGCGTAGAGCGCGATTCCCGCCGCGGTGCCGTCACCGGAGATTGTGACTGCCATCCCCTTCGCCACAGCCGACACAACCCGCACGGCCCGACGCACGTCCCAAACCCGCCCGCCCTCCAGCGTTTGCCCGACGAGCGGGAACCGCCGGCGGATTTGGGTCTCGTTCACCGACCCAGGTTCGGCCCACCGCGTCGGCCCGACGCCACGCGGGAAGATCACCGCCGCGGCCACCTCGTCGGTCGGTGTCAGCTCGACGGGCGACTTGTCGGCGACGGTCAGTTTCACCCGCTTCGCACTCGTGCCCGACGTGGCGAGTTGCAGTTGAAGTGTGATGCCCGGTTCGCTCTCGAACGAGTACGTCCGCACCCGCACCCCGCCGGCGGTGATGTCGGACACCAACTCCGCCTTCACTTCACCCGGCTTCGTCGGCCACGCGCGGAAGCTCGTGGCCGTCAACTCGCTCAGCAGTTGCTCCCGCTTCTTCGGCCACCACGCCTTCGCCACCTCCGCCGATTGCGGAATGTCGATGACGACGGGTCGTAGGATCGCCGCGGGCATGTCCGGATTGATCGCCCCCTCGGGCGTCGCCTTCAGCACCTTCAGTTGTTGCGGGGTGAGTTTGGCCGGCAGGTCGTCCGTCACGGCGGTGGTGGTGTCGCCCTTCAGCCAGCGGTTCATCCACTTGTTGATGCCGGCCCGCAGTTCGGGCGTGTCCTTGTGCGGGCCTTTCGTTTCGAGCAACTGGAACTTCTCGCCGGCCCTGTACCACTCGTAAACGGTGGCGACCGGCTTCGCCAGCCGCTTGTACCCCGCCACGGGAAAGATGTCGTCCTCGTCGGAATTGCCGAGCAACAACGGCCGAGGGGCGGCGAGAGCGGCCACCAGCGGGAAGTCCCAGCGGTAGGCGTTCACCATGAACATGCAGTCGCAGTGGCCGGCGATCACGCCTTTGCGGAGGCGGTCGGTTTGCCCCTCGCACACGTGGGCGTACAGGTCGGCGATGCCGGCGACCGGGGCGAAGCAGACCGGCCGGTCGTCGGCCGCCAGCACCCACCAGCTCGTCGCCCCGCCGCCGCTCCGCCCGGTCACGCCGATCTTCTTCGCGTCCACGTCCGGGCGGGTTTCCAGGTAGTCGAGCGCGCGGATGGCGTTCCACAGTTCCACCCCGCCGGGGGTGTAGCCGTACGACTGCCACCACCACTGGTTCAGCTTGTAGGTGCCGTGGTGCTCGCCGGGGATCTCGCCGAGTTGGAGCGTGTCGAGCACGATGCAGACGTACCCGTGGGCGGCGAACCACGCCGGGTGGTACTGGTAGAACACCTTGCTGCCGAACGACACCTTCTCTTCGATCACGTTGCCGTGCCCGCACACGTACAGGATCGCGGGGTGCTTCTTGTCGCCTTTGGCCTTTGGCGAGTACACGTTGGCGGTGACGAACAGCCCCGGCCGCGACTCGAACACCAGTTTCTCGACGACGAAGCCCTCGCCTTCCACGCTGCCGGTGATCTTGGCGTTCAGCTTGGTGCGCTCGGGCAGCGGGTCGAGGCCCATCATCGCCAGGAACTGCTTCCGCAACTCCGGCCGCCGCTTCTCCCACTCGGCTTTCGATGTGATGCCCTTCAGCGGGTCGTCGGCGATTTGCTTCACCTGCGTGCGGAAATACTGTTCGATCATCGCCTCGCCGGGCGGCGTGGGAATCGGCTTCGGGTCGGCGGCGAGAGAGCAGAGGAGCAGAGCGACGGGCAGCATGGGGCCACTCCGGGGAGGTGCGGAGAGGATACCCGATGTGGCGGGCGTGCGGTAGTAGGTGCCGCCTGCCGGGCGGCACTGCAATGTGTGCC
>JANNQE010001167.1:0-3214 GCA_031441625.1 Planctomycetia bacterium | reverse complement strand
CTCGCTCGCGCGTCGGGCTAACAAGCCGGGGTTCGCCTACAGCGGCGCGGGCAGATCCCGCTTGCTGAACACCCACCAGCCGACGCCGTACCCGACCGCCCCGATGAGCAGCAGCAGCGGCACCGACGGCACCGTCAGTTGCCCCTCGCCCATGCCCCAGCACGCGCCCACGTCGGCCGTCCACTGGTCGTCCAGCCAGTGCCGGTGCGGCTGGTAGTAGAAGAAGAGGGTGAACGGGCGGGCGAACCCGAGCGGCTCCCACAGTTGCGCGATCACGTTCAGCACGAACATGCTGAGCACCAGCAGGACCGCCCAGCCGGTCGTCCGCCAGCGGTTCCGCCCGCACGCCGAGATGACCAGCCCGACCCCGCTCATGGCGAACACCAGGGCGGCCAGGTTGAGCGCCCCCTTCCACTGGTTCTCGGGGTTGACCGGCAGCACCTTCTGCCTCTCGGCCAGTTCCTTCACCTTCTCTTGGGCGAACTTCGGGGCCTTCTCGACCACCTTCTGCACGACCTCCTGGTTCACGCGGAACTCGCCCACACTCCACAGGCCCAGGTGCATGCCGGCCGAGATGCTGAGCACCAGCAGGGGGATGGTCAGGCAGTCCACCAGGAAGTGTGCGAGGATGAGCCGGCCCCGCGGCACCGGCTGCGACAGGAGCAGTTCCATCGTCCCCCCGCCCAGCTCGCCGGAGATGGCCCCGGACGTCTTGCCGACCGCCCACAGGAACACCAGCACGATCACGACCGGGTGCAGCAGCTCCACCGCCAGGAAGTCGGTCGGGTTCTGGAAGTTGATGTCCGACCCGCCGATGACCGCCTGACTCACCTTGCCCACGCCGGTGAACACCACCTTTTCCATGTCCCCCTGGGTGTTGCCCGCCAGCCCGCCGAGCACGTTGAAGTACGGGGCGATCTCGGTGGTCACGCGCCACGCCACCCGCACCCACAGCAGGCTGAACAGGAAGAGCAGGAAGCAGACGACGGCGAGCGGCCACCGCACGTCGCGGAGCAGCTTGCGGACGAGAACGACGGTGAGCGGCATGGGGAGATGATAGGGGCGGCGAGCCGAGCGGCGTGAGCCGCCGGTTCGCAGGTGCAACCGGCGGCTCGCCCTACACCCGCTCCGGCGGGCAGAACCGCGCGGCGAACGCGGCCCGCGTCTTCGCCGCGATGCGGCCGAAGTGGTAGCGAAACGGGTGGATGCGGCCGAGGTGGGGCGAGTCCAACAAGATCCGGGCGAGTGCCGTGTCCACCTTGGGGAAGTACATGCCGTCGAACGACGTGAACTGTCTGGCCCGTGGCGAGGAGACGATCTCCTCCACCGCCGAGAGGAACGACCGGGCCGACCGCCGGGGGGAGTGATCGGTGGTGACGTGCCGGGCGAGGTCGGCCAGCGGGAACACGCGAAGGGCGGTGGCCGATTTCGCCAGGTACATGCCGACCACTTCACTCGCCGCGATCACCCCGCGGTCGTTGTACATGTTGTTCATCCCCGTCTCGAACGTGCGTAACCCGCCGAGGTGCTTGCTGGCGATGAGCGGGGCGAACGTGCCCGGCTCCACCCACGCGCTCCCCCACGTGTGCAGAGACAGTGCGCCCACCCGCCGCAGCCACGGCAAGGCGGCAAGCACGGCCGAGTGGTCCGCGGTCGGCCACTCGGGCAGCACCACCCCGAGCCACGCCAGCTTGTCGAACGGCACCCGCTCGTGCAACGTGGGGAACTCGTCCGGCCGAACGTACGGCAGCGGCCGGGCGGTGCGAGGGCCTTCTATCCGGAACCGGAAGTCCGGCACGAACCCCCGCTGGAACCGCCACACGCTCGATTCGATCGCCCGGAACGGCACGAGTGCTGGCGTCCTGAACAGCTCCTTCATTCGGGCCAGCAGCACCGTTTTTCGGGCCTTCGCTTCCGGCGTCTGCTTGCGGGTCTTCGGCAACTCGACCATCACCCGGATCAACTCGGCGTGTTCCGGCTGCTCGTGTTCGTCCTGCCAGTCGGCGTACACGAGGGCGGGCAGGTCGTCGGCGGGGTCGGCATCCCGAATCGCGGCGAGGAGGGCGTCCCGCTCCGGGTGGAGCGCGGGAATCGGCGGGTTCAAGGGTTGGACGCGGGGCGGCATGGCGAAAGTGTATCCGTCAACGTGACTCGGACATCGTCGATTCGGCCGGCGGTCAGCGCTTCCACCGCCCGCTCCACCGCGGCGCACAACTCGGGTGTGAACGGCACCGCTTCGCCCGGTTGCGGTACAACCGGAAAGAGTTTTCGTACCACGTCGCCGATCAGCGACGGCACGCCATCGCCCGTCGTCGCGGAGACGTGCAACCACTCGCCGCTCGGTGCGTTGGTCCACGCACACGGCTGGTCGCTCTTGTTCACGACTTCAATCAGCCTGCCACCGAAGTCGTGGGGCGGAAGTGTCGGCGTCGGATCAGTGTTATCCAGCACCCACACGACCACGTCGGCCGATGCCAACTCCCGTTCAGCCAGTTCGATGCCCGCCGCTTCGAGTTGTTCGCCCGCCTCTCGCAGCCCGGCCGTGTCCGACACCCGTACCGGCCAGCCGTCGAAGGCTAACTCCACGCCGACCACATCCCGCGTGGTGCCGGCGGTGGGCGACACGATGCTCCGCTGATACCCGGCCAGGGCGTTCAACAGCGAACTCTTGCCGACGTTCGGCGGGCCGGCGATGACCACCCGCGGGGGAGCGTTCAGCCGACGACCGACCGGGGCGAGCGCGGCGAGGCGTTGCAGTTGCGGGAGTGCGTTCGGCAGGTCGGCGAGGATGGAGTCGATGGCACGTAGAAACGCGCCGTGCAGTTGGTCGAGCAGGATCGACGCCGTGCGAAGGGTGGCGGCACGGGTGAGCGGATCAAGTGCGGAGTGCGGAGTGCGGAGCGCGGAATGACCGTCCTCCACTCCGCATTCCGCATTCCGCATTCCGCATTCGAGCAACGAGACCACCCACCGCACCACCCGTCGCCCGCCGTGGCAATGCACTTCGATCCACAGCTCGGGGTCGAGTTGCCGCACGCCCACCACCACCTCGTCCCCGCTCTCGCCGAGGGTGCCGAAGTAGACGCGGTGAAGGGGAGGGGAGTCCGGCAGTGTTCCCTTCACCGGGCGGAAGTGTGCCCGCACCGCGTCCCATGCTCGCGGGCCGACGACGGCGACGGTGGCGATGGCGCCGGTGCCGGGCGGGGTGAGCACG
>JANNQE010001166.1:0-5680 GCA_031441625.1 Planctomycetia bacterium | reverse complement strand
GCAGGACCAACTGCCGGTCAAGTTCGAGACGGCGTGGGTGATGCAGGCGCTCGGCATGGCCACCTACGACACCCGCACGCCACTTCACTTCCACCGTCCGCCCTTCGCACACGTCGAGTATCGCACCCGCCAGGTTCGTTTCCGCCAGCGACCGCAGGCCGACGTAGCTCGTCGTCAGCCGCGGGTTGATCTCGATGGCCACGTCGCGTTCGCCCAACACCAGATCGACCCCGACGTACCCGAACAGCCCCGGCACGCACCCGATGGCCTGCAACCCCAGGCGAACGGCGCGCTCCGCCAACTCCGGTGGGATCGGCGCTTCGCCCCCGCGGTAGCGGAAGCGGCCGTCGGTGCTGAGGTGCTGAAACGTCGGCAACAGCGGGATCGTCTGCTTCGGCCCGATGAGGAACGCCACGCTCGCCGGCTGACCGGGGACGTACTCTTGGGCCATCCGGTTCGGGTCACGCGACAGTGCATCCAGGTCGTCCTTTGAGTGAATCAAAATGACGCCCTCAGACCCGCACCCGTCGCGGGGTTTGCACACGGCGGGGAAACGGACTTCCTGAAGCGAAGAAAACGATCTCGGTGTTGGCACGCCGCTCGATTCCCACAACACACCGGCTGTCGCCTTGTCGGCTGCCATGAATACGGCCACCGGAGACGGGCCGAGCAGTTTCCCGCCAGGGGAGTGGACACGACTGGCCAACTCCTCCAACACGCAGCCCGTTTCCGGGGCGATGACGAGCGACCAGTCGGCGGACGCGGCGAGGCGTGCGAACGTGTCTGCGTGGTCGGCGGGGGGCACGTCATCGGGAAAGGGAACGACTTCGACCCCCGGCACGGCGGCGAAGTCGGCCGTGATGGCCGACAGCATCGCCCGCCCTTCGACGGCCAGCGAGTGTTCTGGCGAAGCGGAGTCGCGGCCGAGGCCGAGGGCGCAGATGTGTTCGTAGACGAAGACGCGGGGCATGAATGTGTTTTAGGGTGGGTCGCTCTCGCCGAGAGCGACATTCGGAACCGGCTCTCGGCGAGAGCCGGCCACCCTATTTCACTTCCGCGGCAGGCCGCGACCGCCGCCGAAGGCGTCGCGGATGCTCACCGGCGTCACCCCGCCGATCCGCGCCGGCTTCGCGAACATGGCGTCCGACTCGTCGGCCGTCATCTTCTCATTCACCGTGATGCGGCCGAGCACCAGGTCCATCTTGGTCTGCTCCTGCGGCCACTCCAGCACCAGTTCGGTGGGCACTTGCAGGATGATCGGCGTGCGGGTGGTCGGGTCGGTGCCCACCACCTGCTCGGACACCTTCCGCACCCGCGCCTCGGCGATCACCTTCTTCCCGTCCTCGGTCATCACCACGTGCCGCCGCACTTGGGGCACGGTGCCGGTCATGCGGTCGGCGGCGAACTCGGTCATCTTCGTCACCCGCTCCCCGCCGGCGGTCACGTCGGGGTACATGAGCTGGTAATTCCGCCCCTTCTCGTCCACTTTCAGGGTGTACTGTTTGCGGGTGTCGTAGGTGGCCATGCCGAGCGCCTGCATCACCCACGCCGTCTCGAACTTGACCGGCAGTTGGTCCTGCACCTGCGAGAACTCCTGGTGCGAGCAGAACAGGTACGGGTTCGGCGACATCTTCACGTACATCCACATCTCGGCCGAGTTGGCCCCCACGTCGAGCTGCTTGCCGCCGAGCGCCATGCCGGCCGTCATGCGGAAATTGTTCGGCTGCCCGCACACCACCATGCCGTTGCTCAGGCTGGGGATGTACCCCTGACCCGGCAAGCTCACCTTCAGGTCGAGGTCGTTGTACCGCACGGTCTGCGCGTACCCGGCCTGACGGTTCAGGTAGCCGACGAACTCGTCGGCCGACCGCTCGGCGATCTTGTCGGTTCCGCCGCGGGCGGGCGGGGTGACGGTGTTCTTACTCGGCAGCAGGCAGCCGGCCGGCAGGACGCCCGTCGCCGCTGCCACGATGATCGCCAGCACCCGCCGCATGGGAAACCCTCGGTAGCGTTTGGCCGGCGAGCGGGGGGCGTTAGCCCCCTGGTTCCGAAAGCACCAGGAGGCTAACGCCCCCGCTCGCCCGTCAATCCCAGCCCAACACCTGAAACACCTCGGCCTGGACGCTCTGAATCTCCGCCTCGCTCAGCCGCGGGTCGGGCACCTCCACCCGCTTGCCGCCCCGCGTGTCTCGCAGCACCAGCACCTCGCCGCCGTCGGCCGTCCGCTTCACGTCCTCGAACTTCAGCCTCTTCCGCCGCATGAGCAGCAGGGCCACCACGTACCGGAAGTGGACCTTATTCGGCTCGGTCTGCCCGGCCAGGTGGTCGAAGCAGTCGAACAGCAGCGGCTCGTTGACGGCCGGTCGCTTCGGGGCGTTCGCGGTCGGCACCTTGCCCTGCCAGTGGGCGACGGTGTTTTGCGGGAGTCCCGGCCAGCCGTCGGGCGAGTAGTCGCGCCGCACCAGCCTGCCACCGTCGTCGGTCAGCACGCTCACGATCCGCTCGCCCGGTTTCAGTTCGCGGCCGGTGGCGGCACACACGCGGGACGGTGCGGCGAGGTCGTACTGCGTCATGCCGGTCGTCCTGGGTCAACCATGCTATGCCCGCGCGGGGGTGGGGTGCAATCGGCTTGCCACTGTCAACGTCACCGTTCGCCCCACTGACTTTGCCGGGTGTGCGGGGTGTATGGGTTGGTGTGCCGCCCGGCAGGCGGCACCTACTTCAGCAGCTTCTCCAATTCCTTCTTCACCAGCGAGCCGACCTCGGGGCCGATGCCCGCGTCGAACGCCCACCGCAGCGTCCCCTCGCCGTCGATGACGAAGAACTGCGGGTACGACCGCACGGCGTACTTCTCCCGCACGTCGTCCCCGTCGTACACCGGCACCGTGTACTTCAGCCCGGCCTTCTGCTTCGACGCCGCGATCAGATCCCCACCGAGTGACAGCGGGATGACACTGGCCTTGTCGCCGTATTTGCGGAACAGAGCTTCGCACACGGTCAGCGTCTCCTCCGCCGTCTCGGTGCCGGGTTTGAAGAACACCACCACGGCCGGCTTGCCGCGAACCGCCGACAGCCGGACGCGGGCGGTCAGCTTGTCCACGTCGGCGGTGGCGAAGTCGGGGGCCGGCTTGCCGACGGTCGGCGACTCGACGGCCGTGGGTGGGGTGGCCCGCACCGTCACCGGCGGGGCGGCGGTCGCCTCGAACCGTCGCAGTACCGCGTCCAGGGCCGGGCGGAAGCCGGTGCCGGTCGGCCGCAGTTCGGTGAACCGCACCACCTCGCGGCGGTGGGCCTCCAGCACGTCCGCCTTCGCCCGACTCGCCCGGAGGGACTCCACCTCCGCCGCGAACGCCCACGCCGCTTCCACCTCCGCCCGCGTGTCGCGGTACTTCACTCCCACTTGCCGCGCGCTCGGTTGCAGTTCCAGCGTCGTCGTCACACTGCCGACACGCTCCGTCCCTTCCCGCCGAACGACCGTGCGGCTGACCGAAGACACCACGCCGTCGGTCGGCGACACGCACACCGCGTCGGTCCGCTGCCACCCGTGCCGGACGGCCTTCGGCGTGTCGTACCCGTCGGTCTGTTGCAGGCCGGTCACGTCGGCCACACGCCGCCCGTTCCACACGGCGGTTTGTTTCGCGGCCCACACCGCCGGCGGGCGGTTCGCCTCGGCGATGTCCCACGTGTCGCCGACGTGCGCTGCGGTAGTGGGCAGCGGCAGGAAGATGCCGAGTTCGACCGCGGCCGGCGCGTCGGTGGGCAGAGGCGGTGGTGCGGCGGTGGCGGTCTTGGCGTCGAAGGTGAGCGGCAGTTTCGCCTCGGGGAGCAGAATTTTCACCTGCCCGCGGCCGTCCACACGGATCAAATCGAGCCGCACGGTTGGGACCGCGTCCGGCGACGGGCCGGCCCCGGACACGGCGACCACCGCGGCCGTGACCGCGCCGTCGGCCTTCGGGGTGAGCACGGTCATCACCCCGCAGTCGCACCCGTCGGCGGAGCATTCGAGCACGAACACCCGCACGTCCAGCCGGTACTTCTTCACGAACCGGGTGTCGATGCGGTCGGACGTTTCCACCACGTCGCCGCGGTACACCAGTTCGTCGCCCCGCGCGAACCGCGGGCCGGACAGCCCGATTTTCTCGGCGGGCGGTGCAGCCAGGACAAGTGCGGCGAGACCGACGGCGAACATGACGACTCCGGACGCAAGCCGGCTGACGATACCGACCGTGCCCATCGTGGCAACCCCAACTCCAACGGCCCTCGGCCCCTGTCGGTCGCGGTTCTTGCCCCACGCCCGCCGTAGTACACTATCCCAACCGGATGGAGGAGCCGACATGACCATCACGCTGCCGGACGAGACGATGCGGACTGCCGAAGAGCAGGCCGTGGCGGGCGGGTACGCCAGTGTGAGCGAGTACCTCGAATCGCTCGTCGACGCCGCCCGAATGAAGGCCGAAGACCTCGCCGCCATCCGCGAGGGGTTGGCCCAAGCCGAAGCCGGGCAGGGCCGCTCGCTCAAGGAAGCGTGGGCCGACATGGCCCGGAAGCTAGGATTCCCGCCTCCGACGGGGGAATCGGCGTGAACCGCACGGTGACCCTCCAGCCGAGGGCCGAACAGGACATCCTGGAAGTTCTCGACCACATCCTGGACCCGCTCGTCGCTTCCCGCTGGCTCACCCGCGTGTCATCACGGTCCGCCGCGGCTCCCGCGACCGGCTCACCACTGACGACCTCTGACCGCCTGCTACAATCCCCCCCATGCTCATCTACCCGGCGATTGACCTCCGCGGCGGCCGTTGTGTGCGGCTGCGGCAGGGCGACTACGCCCAGGAAACGATCTTCTCCGACGACCCCGTGGCCGTCGCCCGCCAGTGGGTGGGGCAGGGGGCCGACCGCCTGCACGTCGTCGACCTCGACGGCGCGAAGGCCGGGCACCCGGTGAACGGCGATGTCATCCGTGGCATCTGCGAGGCCGGCGTGCCGGTGCAACTCGGCGGGGGCATTCGCACGGACGCCGACCTCGCGGCGGTGTTCGGCTGGGGAGTCCGGTGGGCGGTGCTGGGAACGAAAGCACTCCAAGACCCCGCTTGGGTGCGTTCCACGGCCGAACGGCATCCCGGCCGCATCGTGCTGGGCCTCGACGCCCGCGACGGGTTCGTCGCCACCGACGGCTGGCTGACCACGTCCGCCACCACCGCCCTCGACCTGTTGAAGCTGGTGGAGGGTTGCCCCCTGTTCGCCGTGGTGTATACCGACATCGCCACCGACGGCATGATGGGCGGGCCGAACTACGCCGCCCTCAATGACATGCGGGCGAGTACGGCACTGCCGGTCATCGCGTCCGGCGGGGTCAGTTCGCTCGATCACGCCCGCCGGTTGGCCGAAGCCGACACCTTCGGCTGCATCGTCGGCCGGGCACTGTACGACGGGCAGATTTCACTGCCCGCCCTTTTGTCCTTGGCTCCGGATCGGACGGACTCCCGGTCTCAACGGACGGCGACTCCTTCGACGCACACGACCTGAACCGCCACTCTCCACGCGACGGTTCGTGCCGCGCTGACGCCACCGAGCCACCTTCCTCCGGCTCCGCCCTGGGGTGCCTTCCCGTAGGGTGGGTCCAGCGACGGCTTCCGTCGCGCCGACCCACGCGGTTGATCGTGGGTCGGCGCGACGGAAGCCG
>JANNQE010001165.1:0-1648 GCA_031441625.1 Planctomycetia bacterium | reverse complement strand
CGTGTCGATTCTGGCCTCGCTGGTGGTGTCGCTCACCGTCACCCCGGTGCTGTCGTACTACCTGCTCGGCCGGATGAAGGCCGGGCACGGGCACAAGGACGGCTTCCTGCTCCGCTTCCTCAAGTGGGCGGCCGGGTTCCTGATCCGGTTCAGCATGAGGCGGGGCGGGCTGCTCCTGCTGGTGACGTGGGCGGTGGTGGCCTTCTGCGGCTGGCGGCTGACCACCCTGGGGGCCGACTTCCTGCCCAAGTTCGACGAGGGGAGCGTGCAGATCAACGTCGCCCTGCCCGGCGGGTCGTCGCTCAAGGCGTCGAACGAGGCGTCGGCGATGATCGACGCCCGGCTGGAACGGCTGCGGAAGACGCCGGCCAACCCGGACGGGCCGGTGCTGCACTACGCCCGCCGAACCGGACGGGCGGAACTGGACGAGCACGCCCAGCCGGTGAACGTGGGCGAGTACATCATGACCATGAACCCGGACGCCGAAGGCCGCCGCGACGAGTTCCTGAAGGAGCTGCTGGCCGACCTGCACGCCAACGTGCCGGGGGTGGAGATCGACGCCGAGCAGCCCCTCTCCCACCTCATCAGCCACATGCTCTCCGGCGTGAACGCGCAGGTGGCCATTAAGCTGTACGGCGACGACCTGGACAAGCTGCGGGAGTTGTCCACCCAGGTGCGGGACGCCATCGCCGACATTCCCGGCGTGACGCCGCCGATCATCGACCCGCAAGAGCGGGTGGACGAGATTCACGTCGTCCTGCGGGCGGACGATTTGGCCCGCCACGGGCTGAGCCGGGAGTACGTCGCCGAGTTCGTGCAGACGGCCCTCAAGGGGGAGGCGGTGTCGGTGGTGCTCGAAGGTCAACGGCGGTTCGATCTGGTGGTGAAGCTGAAGGAGCCGTACCGCACCGACCCGTACAAGTTGGGCGAACTGCGGCTCGACTTGCCCAACGGCCGCGGGCAAATCCGCCTGCGAGAAGTGGCCGACTTCCCGGACACGGCGAGCGGGCCGAACCTCGTCAACCGGGAAAACGTCCGCCGCCGGCAGACCATCCGGTGCAACGTGTCCGGCCGCGACCTGGACACCACGGCACGGGAGATCGAGAAGCGGGTGAAAGAGCGGGTGCCGATGCCGCCGGGGTACTTCGTCGAGTTCGGCGGGCAGTTCGAGGCGCAGCGGTCGGCCACGCTACTCATCGCGGTGCTGGCTGTCATCTCCGTCGCCGGCATCTTCATCGTGCTGCTCATGCTGTTCCCGTCGTGGCGGGTGACGCTGCAAATCCTGAACGCCATCCCGACGGCGTTCATCGGCGGGGTGATCGCGCTCATCGTGACGGGGCAGACGCTCACCGTCGCCAGCCTCGTCGGGTTCGTGTCGCTCGGCGGGATCGCCGTGCGGAACGGCATCCTGCTGGTGACGCACTATGTCCACCTGATGAAGGAGGAGGGGCAACCCTTCTCCAAAGAGACGGTGCTGCGGGGGAGCCTGGAACGGCTCGCCCCGGTGCTGATGACCGCCCTCACCGCCGGCATCGGCTGAACCATGGGCAGCATGAAGGTGAACGCGAGCACGACCATCCACGCGATGGTGCCGCAGTAGCCGGCGAGCGTGGTGTGGTCGGCATTCAGCAGCGAGACGATGATGCAG
>JANNQE010001164.1:0-6666 GCA_031441625.1 Planctomycetia bacterium | reverse complement strand
GTGCCGCCCGGCAGGCGGCACCTACCCGAAACGCACAACGGCCGGCCGCATCCTTTCGGGTGCGGCCGGCCGTTGCGGTTGTATCACGGCGGGCCGAGGCCTCTTCTCCTTCCAGCCCCGTGGTTCCAGCACGAAACTGCGACCCGCGTGATGTCGGTGAAGGACGCAACCGTCGTGCCAGGGCGATAAATGGCGGGTGTGACGTGATTTCAGGCACTTTCTGCTTGTGCGGCGTGTAACTCTTGCAAACTCCGTGCGGTCGGCGTTGCAAGAAAGCGGCGTTGCAAATGCGGTGGAAGGAGGAATTTGTTACTGACCTTCGGCGAGAGGAATGCCACCTGCCCGTGGCCAGCCGCTTCCAGGCCGAAGGCCTGAGAGTGTTCATTCAGCCCAGGGCAACGCCCTGGGAACCCTCCGCCGACCTCACACCAGCCTGAAGGGCTGGGAGACGTTCTCGCAGGCCTTCAGCCTGCCGGGTGGTGAGACTCCCACCCAGGGCGTTGCCCTGGGCTGACGACTCTCAGGCCTTCGGCCTGAATGCGGCTGCACCCGTGCGTGTCCGCACAGCCACTGGCCCCTCGCTCGCGCGTCGGGCTAACAAAGCGTTCGGCTCACTCCGGGAACAACTTCACCACGCCCACGTCGTAGCGGGTGCTGTTCGGGTCGTCCGGGTCGAGCGAGGCGGCGGCGAACGTCGTCTTCCGCTGCACCACCGCGAACACCGCCGGCAGCACGAACAGTGTGCTCAGTGTGGATGCCAGCAGCCCGCCGATGACAGCCCGGCCGAGGGGGGCGGTCTGGTCGCCCCCCTCGCCGAAGCCAATTGCCATCGGCACCATGCCGGCGATCATCGCCAGACTCGTCATCAGGATCGGCCGCACCCGCCCGGCCCCGCCGTCGAGCGCCGCCCGCGCCGCGTTCCCGTGCGTCACCCGCGAGCGCTCGGCGAACGTGACGAGGAGGATGGCGTTCGCCACCGACACGCCCACCGCCATGATGCCGCCCATGAACGATTGCAGGGTCAGCGTGGTGCCGGTGAGCCACAGCATCAGCCCGACGCCGCACATCGTCGCCGGCACCCCGGCCACCGACACGAGCGCCAGCCGGATCGACTGGAAGTACGCCGTGAGCATGAGCAGGATGGCCAGCACCGCCACGCCTAACCCCACCGTCAGGTTGTTCTGCACCTGGTCGAGCGCTTCCAGTTGCCCGCGCACGTCCACGTTCACCCCGCCGGGCCGCTTCTTCGCCTTCAGGTCGGCCTCGCGCTGGGCCTGCAACTTCGGCAACTTCTCCGCCCGCTCGCCGTAGGTCAACTTCTTCTCCTCGGCGTCGTAGTGGGCGTTCGTGTACTCGGTGCCCGCTTCGGCGACGGCCGCCAGCACCGCCCGCCGCACGCCACCCAGGTCGGCCGTTGCCACGTTCGCCGTGACGCTCACGAACCGCCGCATGTTGTAGCGGTCCACCTCGCCGGGGGTGGTGCCGGTGCTGATGTCGGCGACATCGGCCAGCAGCACCGTCCCGCCCGTCACCGCCGCCGTCGAGATCGGCACCCCGTTCGGCGAGTGGACGGGCAGTTGCTTCAGCTTGTCGATGCTCATGTCCGGCGGGGGCAACTGCACCTGCACGATGTACCCCTGTCCGCTCTTCGCATCCATCCAGTAGATGGGCGACATGTAGCGGCTGCTGGCGGTGGCGGGGATGAGCGCGTCGCTCACGTTGCGGGCGGTCAGCCCGCTGCGGGCGGCCCGCTCGCGGTCGATGGCCACGTTCACCGTCGGGTAGTCTTGCGTCTGGGTGAACTGCACGTCACGCAGTGTGGGGATGGCCTTCAACTTCGGCAGCAAGAGGTTCGCTTGCGCCAGCGTGGCGGCCATGTTGTTCCCGCTGACCTGCACTTCTACCGGCGTGGTGCTGCCGAAGCTCATCGTCTCGTTCACCAGGTCGCCCGGCTCGAACGACAGCCGCAGCCCGTCCGCCCGCTTCTCCCGCTCGGCGATCCGCTTCGCCAACTCCTCGGCCGACACCCGGTCGTCCGGCGGCACCGCGTCGGCGGCCCACTTCTGTTTCAGCCACGCCTTCAGTTCGGGGTCGAGCACGTCGCGGAGCTTCGCCTTGAACGCCTCCGTTTTCAGCCCGGCACCGTGCGACAGCGCCACCTTCAGTTGCACCTCTTCCGGCCCACTGCTCCACTGGTGGACGCCCTGGATGGGGTAGTTGGTGGGGAACGAGCCGATGTACCCCACGCTCATCTTCACCCGGTCCGCGCCGCCGGCCTCGCGCTCGATCAGCTTGAGCGCGTGCTGTGCCAACTCCTCCGTGCGTTCGATGCGGGTGCCGGTCGGGGCCTTCATCCGCAGCAGGAACACGCCTTTGTCCGCCGGCGGGAAGATGGCCGTGCCCAGTTGGGTGAACAGCAGCACCGCCCCGGCGACGGCGACGAGCAGGAACACAGGCACGAGCACCCACCGCAGGGCGATGGTGCGGGCGACGAACCGCTCGTACACCCGCTGGACGGCGCTCGGCCCGTGCGCGTGCTGCTTGATCGGCCGCAGCAGCCACACGCACAGCACCGGCACGAACGTGCTGCTCAGCAGGTAGCTGGCGATCATGGCGAAGCCGACGGCGAGCGACAGCGGGACGAACAGCTCGCGGGCCGCGCCGGTCATGAAGAACGACGGCACGAACACCGACAGCACGCACAGCATGGCCAGCAAGCGGGGGACGGCCGTCTCCAGGTTTCCGGCCCGCACCGCCCGCGCGAGTGAGTCCGTCTTCGCCATCTGTGTGTGGATGTTCTCGACTTCCACGGTGGCTTCATCGACCAGAATGCCGACGGACAGGGCCAGCCCGCTGAGCGTCATCAGGTTGATGGTCTGCCCGCACACCCACAGGCCGAACAGGGCCGCCATGAGCGCGAGCGGGATGTTCAGCACGACGACGACGACGCTCCGCCAGTCGCGCAAGAACAGCAGCACCATCAGCCCGGTCAGCACCGCCCCCACCGCCCCCTCGATGCCCACGCCCCACATGGCCTCTTTCACGATGGGCGACTGGTCGAACGCGAACTGGATGTCCACCTCCGGGGCGGCGTCTCGCATCTTCGGCAGCGCCTTGTTCAGCTCGCTCACCACCGCAAGGGTGCTGGCGTCCGACCGCTTCATGACGAGCATGTACACCGACCGCCGGCCGTTCACGTGCGCGTACCCGGCGGTGATGTCGGCCCCGTCGGTGATCGACACCACCACGTCCTTCAGGAACACCGGGCTGCCGCCGGGCTGGTCGGGCAACTTCACCGGGATGCGGCCGGTTTCGCCGACCACGTCCTGCCCGACCATGGCGTTCGTGTTGACGAGCCAGTTGCGGTCGTCGAGCCGCAGGTTGCCGCTCGGCGCGACCACGTTCCCGTCGCCCACCGCCTTCGTGATCTGGTCCAAACTCAGCTTCTGGCTGGCCAGCTTGTCGGGGTCCACCGTCACGACCACCGCCCGCTGGTTGCCGCCGAACGCCGGCGGGGTGCTGACGCCCGGCACGCTCGAGAACATCGGCCGCACCCGCATGGTGGCGATGTCCTGGATCTCCTTGATGCTGAGTGTTTCGCTGTTCAACACCAGGTAGCCGATGGACGCGCTGCCGGTGTCGAGTCTGGTCACGAACGGGGGCACGGTGCCGGGGGGCATCATGAACCGCGAGCGGTTGACGGCCGCCACCGTCTCGCCCATGGCCTCGCCCATGTCGGTGCCGGGGTGGAAGTACAGCTTAAGCAGGGCCATGCCCTGGATGTTCTTGCTCTCGACGTGTTCGATGCCGTTCACGTACAGGAAGTGGTACTCGTAGTACGTGGTGAGCAGCCCCTCCATCTGCTGCGGGTTCATGCCGCCGTAGGGCTGGCAGACGTAGATGACGGGCGTGTTCAGCGGGGGGAAGACGTCCACCTTGGACCGCGACGCGGCGAGCAGGGCGGCGACGACCACGGCCAGCACGCCGACCATCACCGTGTACGGCCGCCGCAGGGCGAAGACGATGGGGTTCATGAGGGAAGTGTAGGACGAGCCGCGACCGCCAGGGAGCGGGGTTCCGGAACCCAGGGCTTCCGCCCTGGGCTACGGCCGGCGGTCCCTTCGGGACGCGAGCATTGCCAGCCGCCATCGCCGCGAAGCGGCCGTCGGATGTAGCCCAGGGCGGAAGCCCTGGGTAGGTGAGCATCTAGCGGTCGCGGCTCGTGCGGGCAGGAGCCAGATCACCTGAGCGAGTCCAGAATCTTCATCCGCATGGCACTGAGCGCCGGCACCAGCCCGCCGAGACGCCCCATGACGAACGTGAACAGCAGGGCCAGGGCGATCACCTGGGCGTCCACGCTGATGGTCAGGGCGATGGTCTTGCCGCCCGGCCCGCCGCCCCCTCCGCTGAGCGTGCTGGTCGCGGTCCGCCCGTCGGCCAGCAGCCACGCCACCAGCACGCCGAGCAGCCCGCCGACGGCCGCCACCGCCAGCCCTTCCAGCAGGAACGACACCATCACCTGCCACCGCTTGAACCCGAGCAGGCGGAGCACGCCGATGTCGCGGATGCGTTGGGCGATGCTGGCGAACATGGTGGTCATCATGCCGAACACCCCGCCGATGGCCATGACCACGCACACCACCAGCACGCACGTGAGGAAGAAGTTGTTCGTCTTCGACTGCTCGGCGTAGTAGTCCGGCTCGCTGAACGCCTTCAGCTTCTCGGTCGGGTACTTGTCCTGGTCGTTCAGGAAGTTGGCGAACGCGCGGCTCGCCTGCCGCGTGTCCTTCTCCGTCCGCAGCACCATGGTGGTGTACTTCTCCTTGCCGAACGTCTTCGTCACCCGGTCGAACTTCTTCACCCAGATCTCGGACCCGAACGTCTTCCCCTCGCTCTTCATGATGCCGACGATCACCCACGTCATGTCGCCCAGCTCGAACGTGTCGCCGGTCACCAGGGCCGCCTTGCCCACGTCCTCGCCGAACGTCTTGGCGATGCCCGCGCCGACGACGCACTCGACCCGGCTGTTCTCGTCCACCCCCACCGGCGCGTACCACCGCCCGGTCTGCAGCTCCACGGCGTGGACCTTCGCCGAGATGTCCGCGTCCTCGTGCGCGCGGAGCTGGACGAACCGCCGCCGCTCGCTGTTCGGCACGGCCATGTTGACGCTGTAGTACGTCTCCTTGCTCGACCAGTACACCTTCTGCCCGTCCGCCGCCTGCTCGCTGCGGATGACGAGCGGGGGGATGGCCTTCCACCGCTTTTGCCCGCGGCCGTCGAGCACCGGCTTGCCGGCCGCGTCCACGGCCAGCTCCTCGCCCACCCGCGCCCGCTCGACGTTCCCCAGGTCGCCGTACCCCAGGTTGCTGAACACCTCGTCGGTGGACCCGTCGCTCAGCACGAACACGTTGCCGGGCACGCCGCTGCCCTCGGTCAGGCGGTTCATGCCGTTCACGAACGCCAGCAGGAACGACAGCAGGCCGACCACGCAGGCGAAGGCGAAGGCGGTCATGGCGTTCGTCTTCCACCGCACGCTCAGGTTCCGCACGTTGTACGCCAGGGGCACCCGCCCGATGAGCAGCAGCACGCCCACGTCGAGCAGGTACACGCCGAGGATGACGAACGGCCAGTGCTCGACCACGGCCGGCGGCATCAAGTCGGCCAGCGGGGTGGTGAGGAACTTGCGGGTACCCTCCGACTGGGCGTCCATCCACGCCTTCTCATCCGCCTCGCGCTTCTTGTCCGCCGCTTCCCGCTCCTCCTGCGCCTTCCGCCGCTCCTCGTCCGTCGGCAGTTTGCCCGACGCGTCCGCCTTCGGCTCCTCCGGCGGGCGGGGGGGCGGCTTCAGGCTGATCGGGGCGAACAGGAAGGCCCGCGACACCGCCCGGAACGACCCCTGCTCGGGCAGCAGCCGCTGAGTTTCCGCGTCCGACGTGACGCGGCTGACCACCTCCACCGACACCACCAGCAGGGCGAGGGCGACCACCCCGCCGATGAATAGCGCGGACAGCCGGCGGAACACGCGGACGAGCCACCCGCCGCGGGTGGACACGGCGTCCGTCAGCACCGACTCCTGCGGGTTGATCGCCGGGTACGCCAGCAGCAGCGCCGACAGCGGCAGCAGCGACAGGCCGAGGATGGGCAACTGGAGAAAGGCACGCAGAAGGAACAGCGAGAAGCGCCAGAGGATCATCCGAATCCCGACGGCGGCGCCAAACGCCTCCATCTCCTCACGGGTTTCGGTTCCCTGCCGGTCCACCACCACAGCACCGACGACTTCCAAGACTAACAAGACCAACGAGAACAGGATCGCGCCGATCGATACCACTACGACTAGCTGCAATAGAGTCGTAGTTGGGTTCTCTTGGGCTATTGCAAATCTGAGCCACACCCTCACCGCGAGGAGAACGCCATAGGTTGGGATCCAGAAGGCACTGCCGAGGAGGCACAAGATGAGGGTACGACCGAGCCTGGCCCAGCCTTCCAACGGCGGTTCCAACCGCCCTTCGCTGTCGAGTTGGGGTTTGGTGAACCGGCGGAGTGCTGCCACTCCGAGTAACGGAGTGAACCACCCGGCCAAGAACTGAAGGACAGCACAGACGGCGTGCAACACGAATCTCATCGACCTTCCCCGGATTTGGCGAGATGGGGGCGTCAGCCCCCTGG
>JANNQE010001163.1:0-5051 GCA_031441625.1 Planctomycetia bacterium | reverse complement strand
GGCTACGCCCTGACCCCGCACCCGCGGGCGTGCGCCGGCCGGGTGTGACCGGCCCCGGGCCGACTCCCGCCGGCGGCTCCAGTTAATCCCGCACGAGCACCGCCGCCCAGTCGCCGTCGGCGGCGAACTTGAGTGTCAGCCCGCCGTCGTCGGCCTTCTCGTCAAACTTCTTGCCCCACTCGCCCGTCCGCGGGTTGTACACCTTCACCCGCCAGTCGCCGGCCGGGATCTTCAGGTTCACCCGCCCGCCGCTCGGGGCGTACACCGCGTACCGCTTGTTCTTCTCGGCCCACACGAACACGCCGGCGGCCACACCGTCGGTCAGCCGGAGTCCGTCACCTCGGGTCGCCTCGATGAAGCCAACCACCCTCGCGGCCCGCGCGAACACAGTGGTGTCCGGTCGCCACGACCCGAGGGTCGGATCGGAGGCGAGGGCAGGGAGAAGCAGTGCGAGCGCGGAGAGGCGGAGCATGGGACGACTCGATGAGGAGGTGTGACCTACAGCATGACGGCGATTCCGCTATCGTCAATCACATGACGCTCCCCAAGTTACTCATCACCCTGGGCGACGTGGCCGGCATCGGGCCGGAGGTCGTGGCGAAGGCGTGGCCGCGACTGCACGAGCACTGTCAGCCCGTTGTCATCGGCCACCCGCGGTTCGTGCCGGCGGGGGTGCCGTGCGTCCACCCGTCGGCCGCCGACCTGTCTGGGGTGAAGCTCGGCGAGGTCTCCGCCGAAGCGGGGCGGGCGGCTTACGACTGGCTCTGCTTCGCCATCGACGAATGCCTGGCCGGGCGGGCCGACGGCATCGTCACCTGTCCGCTGCACAAGGAGGGGTTGCACGCGGCGGGGGTGCCGTTCCCCGGCCACACGGAAATCCTGGCCAACCGCACCGGGGCGAAGAGTCACGCCATGCTCCTGTACGACGACGACCTGCCGCTCGCGGTGGCGCACGTCACGCTGCACCAGAGTCTACGAAGCACTTTCGACGGCATTACTATTCAGACGGTCCACGACAAGATTCGGTTGTTGCACGACATCATTCCGCGGCTCACCGGCACGCCCGCCCGCATCGGGGTGGCCGCGCTCAACCCGCACGCTTCGGACGGCGGTCTCTTCGGGAATGAGGAAGCCGACATCATCACCCCGGCAGTGGCGGAAGCGGCGGCGAGCGGCGTGAACGTCGTCGGCCCCATCGCGGCGGATGCCATCTTCCTGCCGCACAACCGCTCGCGGTTCAACGGCGTCGTGTGCATGGTCCACGACCACGGGCACATCGCCATGAAGCTGCTCGGCGGGCGGCGGGCGGTGAACGTGACGGCCGGGTTGCCCATCGTGCGGACGAGCGTGGCCCACGGCACCGCCTACGACATCGCCGGGAAAGGCATCGCCGACGAGAGCAGCCTGCTCGCCGCTGTTCGCGTCGCGGCGAGGTTGGCCGAACGGAGGAAGTCGCCGTGAGCGAAGACCCGGACGCCAAACCGAAATCGCGGACGTGGTACCGCGTGTGCGCCACGCTCGGCGTCATCGGCGGCACGATCACGCTGTGCAGCGGGTTCTTTTTCGTTATATCCCCCATAGTTCAGGACAGCGCCGCTCGGATGAGTAGCACCAGCAACATGAAGCAAATCGGCCTCGCCGTTCACAATTACCACTACGCATTGGACACAATGCCAGGCCCGTTCCTCGACGACACCGTTGACCGCTCGGTACGTGTTCCCGACATGCCATCGGCTCGGCTCAGTTGGCGGGTGACGATCCTGCCGTACCTTGAATCCGATCCGACGTACAAACAGATCAACAAATCCGAAGCTTGGAACGGACCGAATAACGGCCCGCTCCTCAACCGGCACTGGCGCACCTTCGCCGACCCTGTCGATGGCAAGACGTCATTCACCCCCTATCGCGTGTTCCACGACAACGGTGCCCTCTGGGACTCCGACCCGAAGCGGCGCGTCGCGCTCGACAAGATTCCCGACGGGGCGGCGAACACCGTCCTCATCGCCGAGAGTACCGTTCAGGTGCCGTGGGCGCAGTTCAACGAGCACCGTTTCGATCCCGACGGGCCGTTGCCGGAGTTGGGCCGGGCGAGTCGGAACACGTTCCTCCTGGCGATGGCCGACGGCAGCGTGCGGACGGTGAAGAAGGGTGTTGATCCCAATATCCTGAGAGCGGCCGTCACCCGCGACGGAAATGAACCGCTCGGCTTCGACAGGTGACACACCATGCCCCGCGACCGCTACGACGACCGCGACGACCGCGACGACCGTGACGACGACCGCCCGCGCCGCCGCCGCCGCGACGATGACGATTACGACCGCCCGCCAGCGAAGAAGTCGGGTGGCGGGCTGAAGGTGGTGCTGATCGTGGTCGGCGTGGTCGGCGTGGTCGGGGTCGGGGCGTGCGTCGGGTTGTTCTTCGCCGTGCAGAAGGTGCGGGAAGCCGCGGCGCGGATGTCGGCGTCGAACAACATGAAGCAACTCGGCATCGGCCTGCACAGTTACAACGACGCGAACAACAAGGTGCCCGGCCCGTTCGTCGATCCGCAGTTCGGTGCTCCGCCGCTCTCGAACCCGGCCGACCGCCTGAGCTGGCGGGTGGAGCTTCTGCCGTACATCGAGCAGAACAACTTGTACATGGGCATCCAGCGGAACCAGGCGTGGAACAGCCCGGCGAACCAGCCGTTCACGAGCGCGGCGATCAAGACCTACGGCGACCCACAAGACCCGACGGACGCGAACACCCGCTACCGCTGCTTCTACGACAACGGCGCGCTCTTCTCCACCAACCCGAGAGACCGCGTGTCGTGGACCGGCGTGATCGACGGCACATCGAACACCATCATGTTCGCCGAGAGCGGCGAGCGGGTGCCGTGGGCGCAGTTCAACGAGTGGGCGTTCGACCCGGCCGCCCCGCCGCCCACGCTCGGCCACCCGACCCGCGACGGGTTCCTGGTGTCCATGGCCGACGGCAGTGTGAAGTTCATCAAGAAGACCGTCAGCACCGCCGCCCTGAACGCCGCCATCACTCGGAACGGGAACGACGCACCCGGTCCCGATTTCAAGTGAGTTCCCCCGACTGAGGTTCTCATGTCCCGCGACCGTAACGACGAAGACGACGACCGCCCGCGCCGCCGGCGGGACGACGACGAGGACGACGACCGGCCGCGGCGGCGCAGAAGGCGGGACGACGACGACTTCGACCGCCCGCCGAAGAAGGGCATGGGCGGCGGCATGATCGCGCTCATCGTCGTGGGTATCGTCGTCGCCGTGCTGGTGGTGTGCGGCGGGGTGGCGTTCGTGGCGCTGTTGCCGGCCGTGCAGAAGGTGCGGGAGGCCAGTTCGCGGATGGCCGCGTCGAACAACCTGAAGCAGGTCGGCCTGAGTCAGCACAACTTCTCCGACACCACCGACTCGATCTCCCGCCCGTTCCTCGACACCGACCAACTCGGGCAACAGGTCACCCCGCCGGCCGACCCGTCGAGCCGGCTGAGCTGGCGGGTCGCCCTGCTGCCGCACCTGATGGACGGCGACGGCCAGTCGGCGTACGGCCGGTTCAACATCCGCGAGGGGTGGAACAGCCCGGCCAACTTGCCGATGAAGGACGTGCCGATCCGCGCCTACCGCCACCCGCTCGACGCCGCGGAGCAGGGCGAGCCGGTCACCCGCACCCGCTGCTTCTACGACAACGGCGCGATGTTCGACTCGAAGCCGCACGCCCGCCTGCCGTTCGTCGGCATCACCGACGGCACGTCGAACACGATCATGTACGTCGAGAGCGCCGACACGGTGACGTGGACGGCGTTCAACGACTTCCGCTACGAGCCGAACGCCCCGTTGCCCGCCTTCGGCCACCCGAAGACCTCCGGCGGGTTCCAGGTGGTGTTCGCCGACGGCAGCGTGCGGTTCGTCCGCTCGTCGGTCAACCCGCAGGCGGTGAAGGCCGCCATCACCCGCGCCGGCGGCGAGGTGAGTTTTCTCGATTAACCCCACAATGAGGGAGTTCGCCCATGGCCCGCGACCGCTACGACGACGACGACGACGACCGCCCCCGCCGCCGACGAGAGAACCACGAAGACGATGCCCGCCCGCGCCGCCGGCGCGAGCGTGACGACGACGACGATGAAGACCGCCCGCGGCGCTCCCGGCGGCGGGACGACGACGACTTCGACCGTGAGCCGGTGAAAACCGGCAACGGCATGGCCGTCGCCTCGCTCGTCCTCGGCCTGCTGTCCCTCTGCTTCGGCCCGCTCACCGGGCTGATCGGCGGCATCCTCGGGCTGGTGTCGCTCCGCAAGCCGACCGGCAAGGGGCTGGCTATCGCCGGCATGTTGTTTAGCGCGCTGTTCTCGGTGGTTTGGCTCGTCGGCGGCATCTGGGGGTACATGGAGTGGCAGAAGGGGAAGAAGGAGACGAACAACCTGAAGCAAATCGGCCTGGCCACGCACAACTACGAAAGCGCCTATGGCAACTTCCCGACGGCAAACTATACCTTGAACCTCCGGGCAGACTGGAAGCCGAACCGAGACCCCTCGAACGATCTGAGTTGGCGGGTGGCGATACTGCCGTACATCGAGCAGGAGAACGTGTTCCGTCTATTCAAATTCGACGAGCCGTGGGACAGCGCCACGAACCGCCCGCTCGCGGACAAGGTCATCGGCCAGTACACGGACGCGGAGACGCCCACCGACCCGGCCACCCGCGTCCGCGTCTTCTACGACAACGGCGCGATGTTCACCACCGGCCATAGAGGGCATTCGATGGTCGGCATCACCGACGGCACGTCGAACACGATCATGTATGTGGAGGGCGGCGACAAGGTGACGTGGAGCCGCTTCCAGGAGTATCGCTACGACCCGAAGGGACCGCTCCCGCCACTGGGCAAGCCGAACAAGGGCACGTTCATGGTGGTCATGGCTGACGGTTCGATCCGCTCGCTGCGGAAGGACATGAGCGAAACGACCCTGCGGAACCTGATCACCGCCAACGGCGGTGAAGTGGTGGACTTCGGCCGCTGACGGGACGGAGGCGCGAGCGGGTGGGGGGGGGCGG
>JANNQE010001162.1:0-4564 GCA_031441625.1 Planctomycetia bacterium | reverse complement strand
CGGGCTTTTTTAGCCCTGGGCTAAAGCCCAAAGCACGCCGCGGTGGGGCGACCTTTTTTAGCCTGGGTTTAAGGTGCGCGCCGCAGGCTAACGCAACCCGTGGACACCGGCCCCAACAACCACACCGCCCCGGAGGGGCGGCTGACTCGACCTCTGTCGCCCCTCCGGGGCTTGATCCATGTTCCCATTCGTTCCAGGGGTTTCGTCGCTCGCCTGCGGCTCGCTCCTTCACCCCTGGCTAACATCGGTCGCCGCTCCGCGGCGTGCTTGGGGCTTTCGCCCTGGGCTACATCCGCCGGCCCCTCCGGGGCGTGATCGGCTCACCCCGCCTCCTTCTGGGCCGGCTGCACCTCCCGCTCGTCGCGGATCTCGTAGCTGTACCCCTGCTCGGTCAGGAACATCTGGCGGTGGTGGGCGAAGTCCAGTTCGCGGGTGTCGCGCGTGACGAGCGTGAAGAAGTGCGCGTCGCCCTCGCCGGTCGACTTCGGCCGCAGGATGCGGCCCAGCCGCTGCGCCTCCTCCTGGCGGCTGCCGAACGTGCCGCTCACTTGAATCAGCACGTTCGCGTCCGGCAGGTCGATGGCGAAGTTGCCCACCTTGCTGAGCACCAGGTGCCGCACCTCGCCGGCGCGGAACTTGTTATACAGCACCTCCCGCTCGCTGTTCGGCGTGCTGCCCGTAATCATCGGCAGGTCGAACCGCTTGGCGATCTGTCGCAACTGGTCGAGGTACTGGCCGATGACGATCACCCGCTGGTCGTGGTAGCGGTCGAGCAGTTCGGCCACCACGTCGAGCTTGGCCGGGTTCTACGACGCGATGCGGTACTTGTGCCGCCAGTCCGCCACGGCGTACTCCATGCGGGTCTTGTCGTCGGGCAGGGCCACCCGCACTTCGGTGCAACTGGCCGACGCGATCCACCCTATCGTTTCCAACTCCCGCCACGGCACATCATACTTCTTCGGCCCGATCAGGCTGAACACGTCTCCCTCCCTCCCGTCCTCGCGGATGAGGGTGGCCGTCAGACCCAGCCGCCGGCGGGCCTGGATTTGGGCCGTCACGCGGAACACCGGCGCGGGCAGCAGGTGCACTTCGTCGTACACGATCAGCCCCCAGTCCCGCTGCTCGAACAGCTTGAAGTGCGGGTAGTTGGCCGGGTCGTTCTCTTCCAGAGGGGGCGCGGATGAGGCGGATTTCAGCGCGGATTCCCGCGGGTCAGAATCCTGCTCCGTCTGATCCGCGTCATCCGCGCTGAAATCCGCGTCGTCCGCGTTCTCTTCGTCCGAGCCTTTCTTCTTCCGCTTCTTCCCCGGCCGGTAGGTCACGATCTGGTACGTCGCCACCGTGACCGGGCCGATCTCCTTGATCTCGCCCGTGTACTCCTTCACCATGTCTTCGGTCAGGTCGGTCTTGTCGATGATTTCCCGCACCCACTGCTTGACCGCCGTTATGCTGGTGGTGAGCACGAGCGTATTCTTTTGCAGCAGCGTCATGGCGACGATGCCGACGATCGTCTTGCCCGCCCCGCACGGCAGCACGATCACGCCACTCCCGCCCCGCACGTCGCCCCCCGCGTGGAACACGTCCGCCGACTCCCGCTGGTAATCCCGCACCGTGAACGGCAGGCCGCTCCGGGCGACCGTGCGCAAGGCCATCGGCAGGCCGGCCCCCTCGGTGTAACCGGCCAGGTCCTCGGCCGGGTAGCCGATGCCGATGAGCAACTGCTTGACGATCCCGCGGTGGCCGGCCTGCACGACGTATCCGTCGGCCAACTTCTCGCCCAGGTACTCCTTCAGCTTCTTGTTGCGGGACAACTCGGCCATCAGCGGGCCGTCGGGCGAGGTGAGGGCCAGGCTCTCGCCGTCCGCCCGCCGGGTCAGCTTCACCCGCCCGTACCGACTCACCGTCTCGGCCAAGTCCGCCGGCAGGTTGTTCGGCACCGGGAACTTGGCGAACAGCCGGAGCACGCCGACCATCTCGTCGGCCGTCATGCCGGCGGCGGCGGCGTTCCACACGCTCAGGTTGCTGATGCGGTAGGTGTGGATGTGCTCCGGACTTTTCTCCAACTCGGCGAACGGGGCGAGGGCGTCGCGGGCGGCGGCGTACTTCGGGTTGTCCACTTCGACCAGCACCGAGCGGTCGCCTTGAACGATGAGCGGGTTGGTCGGATCGAACTGCGGGGCGGCCGGAGGCGGGCTCTCGGACACGGCCAGTTTCGGGTTCGGCAGCATTGGGTCTCGGCGGCAATAACTACGGGTCGAACCGGATCATGGTATCGCCAGGCGAAGGGCTGGGGCAAGTGGAGGTGCGCCGCGGTCAGCCGACGAGGACGGTCGGGCAGCCGGCGACGATCGACCCGCCGTGCGCGGTCGGGTCGCCCAACCGGGCGGCCGGCAGGCTGCCGATGAGCACCGTCGGGCTTCCCGGCAGGATGGTGTCGGGCGGGCCGACGCAGACGCACGGGTCGGTGGCGCGGGCGGCCGGCAGGCTGCCGATGAGGACCGTCGGGCAGCCCGGCAGGATCGGCCCGCCGACGTGCGGGACGAGGACCGTCAGCATCGGGCACACGTGCATGTCGGTGGCGCGGGCGGCGGGCATTCCCATCGGGCAACTCCGGGGGGGGTGGTAAAGGTTACGGCCGGGGGTGGTAGAATCTTGCTGAGGGGACGCCCGCCGCGCGGTCATTTCGGGTGATGTACCAGACCACGGTTGAGGTCCATGTGGCATGAGCCAGATCGCTTTTGACCCCGCCGAACTGTTCCGTCGCGTCTGGCGGACGACGCTGGATCAGCCCGGTTGGGCCGTTCTCATCCCGAACGAACCGGCCGACTCGGTCGAACTGCGTCGGGCGATGTGGGAGGTTCTGGGCGAATTTTCCGCACAGGCTGAACACACCGGGCGCCCGCCCTTCGTGCCGGAACGTCTCGGACGCTTCGATCAGCAGGTGTCCACCAAGTTTCATCGTGATGGCGGGCCGGCGGCTTCGCTGCTCGTCCTCGGGTATGAGCCGAGCCGGGTGCGGAGCCGGTTCTTCGTGGCCGATGCGTGCCGGGCGGCGGAGGCGGTCGGGCTGGGAGTCAACGCCTTCCTCGCCGCACACAACCCGCTGTTCCCGAAGGGCGAAACGGCGTTGGTCGATGTGATCACCGAAGTGCTGTGGCCGCACGACCGCGGGGCGATCATCGTGGTGAACAACAGCCTGCTGCCGGACGACACTCCGCCGGGGCACCCACTCGGCTTGCTCCACAAGGGGTGGATCGAACAGCCCGACCCGACGGCCGCGCGGGTCATCAACTCCATCGGGGCGATGCCGGCCGACGAACCGGGGCGGGATGCCTTGCCGCCGGAGCAGGTCGAGCGGTTCCTCACCCGCGTAGAACTGGACTGATCGCACATCCTGCCGTACCTGTGGGAGTGTCCGAATTGGAGTCGCCGGCCGGATGGAACTGACCCGCAACCTGATGGTCGAGAGCGTCGGCCGGCTGAACCCGGCCCGTCCGCTGTGCGTGGACGCGGGCGAGCCGGTGGCGGAGGCGGTGGCCGTCATGCGGCGGGAGCGGGTCGGCTGTCTGCTGGTGGTGGAGAACGGCGAACTGGTCGGCATCTTCACCGAGCGCGATCTGCTCAAGCGTGTTCTCGCCCGCGGGGAGCCGCTGACCACCCCGCTGGTCGCCGTGATGACCGCCCGCCCGGTGTCGGTGAACGTGCTGGATTCCGTCCGCACGGCCGTCGAACGGATGCAGGCCGGCGGGTATCGTCACGTGCCGGTGGTGGACGAGGGCAACCGCCCGGTCGGGGTGCTGTCGGCCAAGCGGATCATCCGCTACCTGGCGGAACACTTCCCGACCACCATCTACAACCAGCCGCCCGACCCGCACAAGGTGCCGGAGACGGAGTACGGGGCTTGAACCCTTCGCCGGGCGTGCGCCGTGTACGGACAGTAGAACAACACCCACCTCTCCCCGCTGGGGAGAGGTGGGCGTGGTTGTCCTCTTCCCACCAGCACCACCATGACACCCGATGCCCGCCGCGACCGCCTGAAAACCCTCTTCCGCGAGCGGGCGTTGCAGTTCGGCGACTTCACCCTGGCGTCGGGGAAGAAGTCGACGTACTACGTCAACTCGAAGAAGGTGCTGTTCCACGCGGAGGCGGTCACGCTGCTCGGCGAGTTGCTGTACGAGGCGACGGCCGACCTGCAATTTCAGGCGATGGGCGGACTGGAGGTCGGCGCGATCCCCATGGCGGCGGCGGCGCTGACGGCCTTCCACCGGCACGGGCGGCACCTGGAAGGGTTCTTCGTCCGCAAGCAGGCGAAGGGGCACGGCAGCCTGGAACTGGTCGAGGGTCAGGTGAGCGCGGGCGACGTGGTGGTGGTGATCGACGACGTACTCACGACCGGCGGGAGCGTGGTGAAGGCCATTGAAGCGGTGGAGGCGAAAGGGGCGACGGTGGCCCGCGTGGTGTGCATCTGCGACCGCCTGCAAGGGGCGGCCGAGGCCCTGAGCCGGTACGACTTCCGCCCGCTGTTCACCGTCCGCGATTTCGGCATCGGATGAGTTGTCGGTTG
>JANNQE010001161.1:0-7564 GCA_031441625.1 Planctomycetia bacterium | reverse complement strand
CAGGTCGCGGAGCGCGTCGACCCACCGCCGCCCGACGGGCGCGGGGAACTCCCAGTAGGTGAACACGTTCTCCGGCGGCACGGTACGCGCGGTCCGTCGCAGGTGGTCCTCGTCGAGTTTGGGCACGAGCAGCACCGGCGCGCGGTCCGATTCCGGCCGGACGAGCAGGAAGAGCGGCCGCTCCAGCGGCTCGAACCCGGTGCCGGTGAGGTAGTAAATGCTCTCGAACGACGAGACGACGAACAGGTCGAGGCCCGCGGCGCGGATCGCGCCGCGCAGCCGGTCGAGCCGCTCGCTGTATTCACCCGGTGGAATGCGTGGAGATGTAATCGACATGTCGAACCTCGTGAGTTAAGTGGTTGTGAGTGGAGCAGGTGTCAGCCGGCGAAGCAGACGAAGCCGGCCCAGGTGTGCGGCGAAGGGGTGCGGTGCTTCGCGCGGAGTTGCGCCCGGCGCAGTGCGACCGCCGGCCGGTCGCCGTCCTGAACGCCGCCGTGGAACGCGGTCCACAGGCCTTCCGCGAACGGCGCCTGCCACAACCCGGCGATCACCGCGGCGGCGCCGGCGTGCCGGAAGGCGCGGCTCACCCACGTCAGCGCTTCGGCGCCCGCGGGGCCGGGAACCGGTACCGTTTCGGGCATCACGATCGTCGCGCCGGGGACGAGTTCCACCTCGCGCAACTGGGCGGCGTTTACCGGACCGGAGTTCCACCGCGCGCCGTAGCGGGTGAGCGGGTCGAGGAACCGCGGCGCGGGTTTGTCAGTGTCGAACGGCGGTTCGGCCTGGAGCAGGCCGGGCACGGCGACGTGGACTACCCCCGCGCGGGTGTCGCGCAGCCACTCGCCGGTGGCGTGCCGCGGGTTGACGCCCAGGCGTGCGGCCAGTGCCGCTCCGCCGCGGCCGGTCAGCATCCGGCGCAGCCACGCGAACAGGCCGCCGCGTGACCGTTCCGCCACCACGAGCGGGTTCAGCTTCGCCGGGGGCGGCGGCAGGTTCAGGAGGGCGGAGGCGGAGGTGAGCAGCGTTACCACGAACCGGTCGACGACGCGCCCGCCGCCGGAAGTCGGCAGCGCCGCAAAGGGCAAGGCGCGCAAGGCGGTGTCCGGTACGACGAACAGTTCGTCGCCGTCGAGGTGCGGGAGGAGCGGCACGAGGAGGCGTTGCGCGAGCTGCCGCCCGGTCGCCGCCTCGCGCGCGTCAGCCCCCCTCGCGAGCGCGGCCGACCACTCGCCGGCCAGCCGGTCGATTTCCGCCGCGGAGCCGAGGTCGATGAGCCGCAGTTCGGCGGCGCCGCCGGCGGGCAGGAGGAACGCGACGTACCCCGACCGGTCCTGGCCGTCGAAGTCCTCGATCACCCGCAGGAACTCGACGAGCGTGCCGTTCGTCGGCAGCGCGTCGGCGATCGTCTGGACGCCGACGGCCGGGGCGGACGGGAACTCCGCCGCGAGCCGCCGCTCCTCTGCCCGCCACCGCGTGAGCCGTGCGAGGTGCGCCTCCGGCTTCTCGAACCCCGGGCCCGCGAGCGTCGTCTCGACGAGTTGCACCCGCAGCCGCCGGCAGCGGGTGACCTGTTCCGCCCTGCCGGACACGCCCCGGGCGACGCGCGCGAGCGGCGGGCCGCCGATCAGCGCGGCCTCCCGCCCGCGGTCGCGGAGCAGCCGGGCGTACGCCGGTTCGACGTCCGCGCCGGGATCGCGCGCGAGCAGCGAGACGCGGAACCGGTCCGTGAGGATCGCGTCGGACGCCGACCGGAAGCGGTCGTAGGCGTACGCGGTGTCGCCCGCGATCTCCGCCCACGTGTCCTCGCCGGGCCGGGCCGCCTCGATGGTCTCCAGCGCGACGGCCCGCTCGCCCTGGGAGGCGTGCCACCACGCGAGCCGCCGCGCGCCGACCGTCACATCGGGGTGCTCGCGGCCGAACATGCGCACGGCGATGTCGAACGCCTGGTGCAGGTACCGCCCGGCGCTCGCCTCGCGCTGCGTGCGCATCATCACGTTCGCCAGCCGCGACGCGACCCCGACGTGCAACACGTTCTCTTCGAGCGTCGCCTGCTGAAGGATGCGGCCGGCTTCGAGGAGCAACTCCTTGGCGGGCGCGTACTCGCGGCGGCGGAGGTGCCAGTCGGCGCGCTCCAGGATGCCGGGCACGCGTGCCGGGCCGTAGTCGCCGAAGCACTTCCGCTCCAGCACGACCGCGCGGCCGAGCAGGTCGCCGGCCGCGTCGGGGGCCGCGACCGCGTTCACGGCCGCCTCGGTGCGCAGCGCCCGCGCGAACGCCGGGTCGTCCGGCCCCACCAGCTTGCGGACGAGGGCCGTCGCCGCGGCCGCGTGCGCGCGGGCGTCGGCCCACCGGCCCAGGTCGAACTCCAGCGCCGCGAGCCGCTGCAGCCCGGCGGCCACGAGCGGGTGCGACTCGCCCAGCTCGCGCCGGCGGATGGCGAGCGCGTCGCGGGTGGCCGCCAGCGCCGAGGTGTAGTCGTCCCGCAGCAGGTGGACGTCGGCCAGCAGGAGCAGGCCGAAGGCGTACGCGGGGGAGTTGGGACCGCCGGCGGTGCGGACGATTGACAGGTAGCGGTCGGCGTGGCGGCGGGCCGGCTCGTACTCGCCCAACCGCGCGTACAGCTGGGCCAGCCGGCCCTCGTCGCGCGAGAGGGCCGCGTCGCCGGGGTACAGTTCGCGGTTCCGGTCGGCGAGGTCGCGGATGAGCGGCTCGGCCGCGAGCAGGTCGCCCTCGGCGAGGTACACGTTGGAGAGTTCCGCCTGCGTGCCGAGCGTGGTCGCGTGCTTCGCCCCAAGGCCCTCGAGGTGGATCGCCAGCACCGCCAGCAGGACGTCCCGCGCGTCGGAGTAGTTCCCGGTGGAGGCGAGGACGAGCGCGAGCGACTGCCGGGCGGCGAGGTGTTCGGCGTTCCGCTCGCCGCGGCGGGCGAGTGTGTCGACCGCCGCGCGGACGGTCGTTTCGGCCCGCCCGGCGTCGCCGGCGTCCAGGTACAGCCGGGCCAGCGCGTGCTGGCACACCCCGTAATCGGCCGAGTCCTCGCCGGCGCTCGCGCGGTACGTCTCCAGCGCCTGCTCGTAGGTTTGGAACGCCGCCGCGTTGCCGGTGCGGTGCTGCACCTCGGCGAGGGTGTGCAGCACGCGGGCGACGCCGATCCCGCTCGGCCCTTCGACGGCCCGGCGGATGTCCAGCGCCTCGCGGTACCGCGGCAGGGCCGCGCCGGGGTTGCCGCACCCTTCGTAGAAGGAGCCGAGGTCGAGCAGCGCGTCGGCCAGCTCCGCCTCGTCGCCGCCGGGCTTCCGCCGTTCGGTCACCAGCCGGAGGTAAAGCTCTTCCGCCTCCTGATCCTTCGTCTGGGCGGCGAGCGCGCGGGCGAGATCGGCGCGCAGGTCCACGCGCGGGGTAGTGTCCGGCGCGTAAGTCATTGCGCGCCGGAGCACCTGTTCGGCTCGAACCGCGTCGCCCTGCTTCAGATGCGCGGAGGCGAGCCACCGGGCGGCCTCGAGCGTCGCGGCGTGGTTGCGCCCGGCGTCGGCGAACGTGAGGTTGAAGGCTTCCTGCGCGCTCTCCGCGCCGGCCGCGACGTCGCCGGTTTCGAGCTGATACCAGGAGAGCGTGTTGAGCGCTTGCGCGAGCCAGCTCGCCGCGACGCCCGGCAATGCGCGGAGGATGCGGAGCGAGGTCGCCGCCTCATCGAGGGCCGCGGTCAGGCAACCCTGTTCACCCAGCACGCGGGCGAGCGCGGCGTGCGCCTCGGACAGACCCACCGGGCATTCGGCCGTGTACCGATCGAGTACTCCGCGCAGGAGCGTCTCGGCTTCCGACGCACGACCGGTCTGCGTGAGCAGACCCGCGAGCGCTACCGTCGCATCGAGCGTGGTGGTGTTGTCGGGCCCCAGCGTGCTCTCGTAAGTGGCGATGGCCTTGCGGTAGAGCGCCTCGGCCTCCTCGCTCTCCGCGCGGTCCAGGAGTACGGCCGCGAGTCGCTCGCCCGCCTCCGCGGCCCGGTGGTGCCCCTCGCCGAGCGCGGCCTCGACGATCCGAACGGCGTCGCGGAGCATGCGTTCGGCGTCGGCCGCGCGCCCCTGGCTGCGGCGAACCTCGGCCAGCGCCACGAGCGCCGCACCGGAGTGCGGGTGCGCTTCGCCCAGCACGGTTCGGCGAACGTCGACGGCGTCCGTCAGCAGCCGTTCGGCGGGCTCGGTGCGGAAGTCCACGAGGAGGAGCCGCGCGCGCCACACGCCGAAGGACGCGAGTTCCGGGTGCCGCGCGGGGTAGAGCTGTTCGGCGAGCCGGTACGCCTCGGTCGCCCGTTCGACGGCCGCGCGGCTGTTCCCGCGGCCGCTGAGCACGTACGCGTCGTTGATGATCGCGTACGGCCGGATCGGGTGCCGGGCGTGCTCGGGCCGCGTGAGGATCGTTACGGCCTCCGCACCGCACGCGTCGCTCTCGGCGTACCGGCCGAGCCAGCCGAGTACCGCGGTGAGGTCGCTCAGACTCTCCGCGGTGTCCGCGTGGTGGTCGCCGAGCGCCCGGCGGCGGACCGCCAGCGCCTGCCGGTCGAGCGACTCGGCCTGGGCGTAGCGCCCCAGCTCCTCGTAGGTGCGGGCCAGCTCGCGCACGCCCGCCGCGTAGAGCGGGTGTTCCCGGCCCACGGTCGTAGCCAGCGCCGAGAGGGCGCGGAGCGCGGCGGCTTCCGCGTCGGCGAACCGGCCCATCTCCCGCCGCGCCCGACTCACCGCGACCCACGCCTCGGCCGTGTCGCGTTCCCCCGCTGCGCCGTCGAGCTGCTCGGCCAGTTGTCCCGCTACCGCCAAGGCCGCCCGGTAGTTGCCGGCCCGGAGGTGCGCGTACACTTGCTGCGTCAATTCGGCAATGCTGTCTGAGTGATCCGGCATCACAGCATCCGGTGTTAGCGCCTCTGTTCGCCCGTACCGCGGTGCGGTAAACTGGGGTCGTGTGGCCTGGCGCTTCGCCAACCGACGGACTGATTGTCGCGCGAAGCGAGGCGCAACCTCCACTCACGTGGCCCGCATTCTTCACGCATCTTTCCCGCACTTTTCCGTCACAGAACGAGGCAACCATGCCCAAAGTCAACATGCCGCTGTTGGAGCAGCTCCTGGAGCAGAAGGGGAGGAACGATGGGGTTCCCAGGTCTCAACTCCTCATCGACATCCAACTCCACCACAAAACGTTCGAGAGGATGAAAGCCGGCAAGTCGGTGCGACATGGCGTCCTCAAAAAGCTGGCGAAGAGTCTGGGACTGAGTCCCTATGTGCAACTGATCGCGCCGGATGACCAGTCGAACTCCGGCGTTGAACCGCCTGAGAAGTGGGATGAGAGGTGGGACAACCTACTCGGTGACTGGATGGGAGACATTGAGCAACAGTCCGGCCCGGATGGGGGGAAGCCATACCGCGGTACAGTGGAACTGGATTTCGTTCGCGAGGGGAACACGATTGCCGGCTGCTACTGGTTCACGTTCGAGGAGACGACCTATGCCTGCAGCGGGACCGTGACACCGTTGGGGGAGGGGCACTACAGGTTTGAAGCGGAGTCGGGGGACGACGAGTCGGGGAAAGTCGGGCTGATGGTCAACACCTTCTACTTCAAGCTCAAGCGATGCCTTAAGGAAATCGAAGGCAATTACGTCGGCCTCGGCCCACACTCGGACTGTATCGTCTACGGCCTGGCTAAGGGCAAGAAGGTGCGGGACGCCGTCGGCACCCGTCGCGACGTAACCGGACGGCCGGGAGCCGGCGGTGGCCCCGATTGCCGAGGAGGCGAGGTAGAGCCCAAGGCGAAGTCCGAGCCTCGTACAGTCCGGCCCACCGCGCGAGGAGGAAACGGTCGTCGAGCATGAAGTGAATGACGGAAGGTTCGGGCCGAGGCCCGTCACAGGTCGACTACGAGACGCCACCCGCGGCTGGGGTGAACCGACCGCGGCCGCGGGCGTCGCCGGGTGCGGGTGCGGTGAGACGGCGAAGCCCCCGCGGACGCCGCACCCGGACGGCACCCGCGGGGGTTCGTCCCTCCCGCACCACCGCTCAACCCGTTGCCCCTCCCGCCCGCATTTCATCGGCAGCCCGGGCGGCCCGCCTCACCCCACCGGCACGCCCCCGCGGAACGCCTCGTCGGCCGCGGAGAAGTCGAGGGCGACGCTCGGCCGGAACACGCGGTCGTGGCCCACGTCCGCGGCCCACACGCTCACCCCCGGTCCGCCCCCCGACACCAGGTCGTCGCTGCCGTCCCCGGTCACGTCCCCAGGGTGGCGGTCTATCGGCGTCAGCCGGCCCCACCATGCGGCCTCCGTCTCGTCCTGCCGGCAGGCGAGTGCCGGATTCACCGAGGAAGAAGCAGCGGGAGCTATGCGTCGTGTGTGTGCCGCCCTTGAGGCGCAAATCGCTCATCCCGATTCCCCCGCGATCCGCTCGCAGACTGGGAATTACTGTTCAATTGTTCATATCAATGGCAGGGCTAAGTCAACCCAGCTTCGTGGCTTGAGGTGGGAAGTGCCGCCGACGGTGAACGAGGTGGTGTCGTTCTCAATCCGTTGAGGGCAGGTCGTCATCCTCATCCGGAAGGGCAGGGCTGGTCAGATCATCTAGCAGTACAGCGCGGGTTCATGGCGCTACCATCTACACCCGATCGATCAACTGGAGGGACGGCCCGTACATGATCTTCCAGGAGGTGCAGACGTCCAGCAGCCCGCACCGGACGCACCTCTGCCCGATGTACAGCCACCGGATGAACTCCCTATCCGCGCTGAGCGCGAACCCGACGCCCAGGTTGCACACTCCGCCTCGGCACTCCCGACAGTCCCAGTCTGTGGCCTCCTCCGGCTCCCAGTAGTCGGCACTGTCGCACATCAGGTGTGACCCGTCGCAGGCCGGGCACAGCCGCTGGGCCGCTCCGCCGTCTGGGTTGTAGCAGAAGTAGAAGGCGTCTGACCCACACGCGCAGCGGGCAGCCCGGAACTCGTCAATCTCGTTCCCGCCGTACGACGCCTGGAGGCGGGCGATGAACCCGCGGATATCCTCTGGGGTCGCACCGAACTCGTGGGGAAGTGCCGGTTCATCCATCGCCCGACCTCCGCGGGCCTAGACGTTCCGCCTACGCCGCCGCTTCTTGTGCGAGCGGGCGGCCTGCGCGTTCCGCCGTTGGTGGTAGCGGATGACCCCACTCGTGTGTGCCACCTCGGCCACGTTGCGCCGGGGGCGGAACACCGCCCCGCACCGCTGGTTCAGCGCCCGGCACACCTGCTCGGCCGTCACGTCGGGGTTTTTCCCCCCGCAGCCGCTCCGTGTGAGTGGCGACGAATCCCAACACGATCAAGGCCAGCGCCAGGTGCCTCAGCAGGCCGGTGTAGCTCCGGCCCTCGTAGTCCATCAGCCCGGCTTCCTGCTTCCCCAGGCGGAAGGCGTGTTCGATGGCACAGCCATATTGCCTCCGAAGGTGGTGGTGGGGTGGCCCGGTCGGCCGGCAACCGGGCCAATCGGAGTTTACCGCGCCGGCCGCGGTTTTGGCTTCTTCAGCTTTGCCAGACGCGTCTTGTTGGCCCACGTCC
>JANNQE010001160.1:0-1855 GCA_031441625.1 Planctomycetia bacterium | reverse complement strand
CCGCCCCCCCCCCCCCCCCCCCCGCCGGCTCCCCTACTGCACCCTCTTTCCCCCGTTTTTCACTTGCCCGTTTCCACTCACTGTGACACCATGAGACGACCCCACGGAGGTTCGTCATGCGCTGCCGCGCCGCCTCGCTCGGTCTCGTCGCCCTCGTCGCCCTCGCACTCCCGGTCTTCGCTCAGACAACACCGCCGCCGGTGATTCCTGGAACCGTCACCGCCGAGGCCACCGAGGTGGTACGGGTGAAGCCCGATCAGGCGAAGGTGTACGTGACCGCCGCCAGCCGCAACCCGGACGCCACCACCGCGTCCGACGAGGTGAGCGAGTTGGCCAAGAAGTTCACCGACGGCGTCACCCGCCTGAAGGTGAAGGGGCTGAAAGCGACCCCCGACCCGGTGAAGGTGGCCAAGCTGACCGACGACCGGATGGCCCTCCGCGGCGGGTTCCCCGGCGGGCCGGGTGCGCCGCCGGCCGAAACGCAGGCCAGCCAGCAGGTGGTCATCACCATCACCGATGCCGACCCCAAGGCACTGGTGGAGGCGGTGGAGAAGGTGCAGCGCGAGGCGATCAAGGAGGGGCTGACCGGGGCGGCGGCGGAGGGCAACCTGTCCACCCGGTACACGTCCGACATGGTGAAGGTGGCGTACTTGAAACAGGACGGCCTGGACGACCTACTCGCCGCGGCGCTGGGCAAGGCGACCAAGAAGGCGACCGCCCGCGCCGAAGCGATCGCCACCGGGCTGGGCCTGAAGCTGGGGGCGGTGGTGTCGGCCGAGGAACTGCCCGCCGGCACCGACGTGGCGTCGGCACTCGTGTCGTCGCCCCTCATGCGGACGACGACGGCGGCGGCCGTCAGCCCGTCGGCCGAACTGGTCGAGGGCGAACTTGTCCGCACCGTGCGGGTGCGGGTGGTGTACGCGGTCAAGTGACGGCCCATTGTGCCGCGTCATTTCTGCGTGTACCTTCATGGGCACCGTCCCGCCATCCGCCACGCCCGCCGTCACACGGAGATCGCACATGACCCGACTCGTCCCCCTCGCCCTGCTCCTCGCCCCGGTGGTCGCCTTCGCCCAATCGTCCCCGCCGCCCGGCACCGTTACGGCCGACGCCACCGAGACGGTGCGGGTGAAACCCGACCAGGCGCGGGTGGTGTTCGTCGCGCGGGTGAAGAACCCCGAGGCGAGTCAGGCCACCGACGACACCGCCCTGATGGTCAAGACGTTCGGCGAGTCGGTGGACAAGCTGAAGCTGAAGGGGGCGAAGGTGACGGCCGCCCCCCTCCAGACCGCCAAAGGGGCGGAGGACAACAACGGCGGGGTGCGAGTGATCGGGCCGGGCGGGGCGGGCGGGGCGATCCCGCCGAAGGAGGTGCAGGCCACCCGCGAAGTGGTGGTGACGGTGTCCGACGCCGACTTCACCGCCCTGAGCGACGCGGTCGAGAAGCTGCAAAAGGAGGCGTACTCGGTCGGCCTGAGCGGGGCGAAGGCGAACACCGGGTACAACCCGTTCGGCGGCGGGGACGGCGAGCGGGTGCGGGTGACGTACCACCGCAAGGACGGCATCGACGACCTGACCACCGCCGCGCTGGCCAAGGCGACGAAGAAGGCGACCGCCCGCGCCGAGGCCATCGCCTCCGGGTTGGGCATGAAGCTCGGCGCGGTGGTGTCGGCCGGCGAGGTGGACGCGAGCGAACCCGCCCCGACCGCCGCCCCGCGGATCAACCTGTACGGCGGCGACCCGACCGAGCCGTCGAAAGACGACCTGATCGACGGCGAACTGGTCCGCACCGTGCGGGTGCGGGTGGTGTACGCCGTCAAGTGAGTCGGCGAACCCCGGCAGTGATGCCGGGGGT
>JANNQE010001159.1:0-2254 GCA_031441625.1 Planctomycetia bacterium | reverse complement strand
CACAATAAATACATGAATAATTTTGATTACCACCAGGCACTTTATTTACTCAACCGGCAAACTTTCCTCACCAATAACTTTCTTATCATTATTGAAGATAAATCTCTTGCCTCTCCGGTTGGTGTTTTGCACTTTGAATATTATGACAACGAAGCCGATCTTATCCCCGAACCGCTTCCAGAACCGCTCCGACCGATGCTCCTCGTACCCCGCGCGTTCCATCCACCCGGTCTGGGCGTTTCGCGTCGCCTTCTCCTCGTCGGCGACCGGTGCCCGCGATTTGTCCCACCGCACCCACCCGGTGACGACGGCCGACAGGACGGCCAACTGCTCCCGCTCGGTCAGGGTGGCGAACCCGTCGGCCCAGCGGGTGTACGGGGCGGCCAGGGCGGTGATCGCCCGGCGGATCCACACCATCTCGTTCCGCTGCCGTTGCATGTAGTTGGCCGGCACCGACTGCGACAGGCCGGCGGCGGCCCAGTACGTCTGCACCTTCAACCCCTCCGACACGGCCCGGAAGTCGAACCGCTGCTCCTCCCGCTTCTCGCGTTTGAAGCGGCGGAAGAAGTAGAAGTAGGCGAACGCGATCAGGCCGGCCGCCGCCGACACGGCCGCCACGCTGACGCCCTTCTCCACCCGTTCGGCCGTGGCCGTCGAGTCCTTGTGTTCCGCCGGCGGTGGCGGCGGGTGGTCGGCGTGTGCCTGGTCCGGCGGGGGGTGTTGGTCGCCCGTCGTGGCGTGGGGCGGCTCCGGGTGGGCGGCGTGCGTGTGCCAGTGCAGACCCAAGTGCAGGAGTAGCGCCGCGAACAGGGTGAGCACGAACAGCCAGAAGACGAACAGCTTCCACTTGGCGGTCGCGTGACCGGCCAGGTCGCCCGCCCTCCGGCGGGCGCGAACCAGCCGGTCCAGCCCGCGGGCGTACTCCTTCTGGATCAGCCCACGCGACCCGTCCAGGTAGCCGGCCGGCAGCGGCACCACCTGCTCCAGTTCACCCCCGATGGGTTCCGCCGTCCGGCCCGATGCCAACAGCCGCGCGTTGAACGCGTCCACCTGCGCCAGCACCTCGCCGAACCGCCGGCCGGCCTCCCACTGCCAGTGCTTTTCGGCGTTCTCCACTTGTCCTTCCTCGACGCGCGTGTCCACCGGGTACAAAGCGGTGATGTCGCCCGCGCCGGTCGTCCCACTCGCCGGCGTGTGGAAGTGGATGACCGGCCCCGAGTCGGCCCACGTGAACGCCACCTCGCTCCGCAGCAGGTTCGGGGTGATGCCCTGCCGTTTGGACAGGAGCACCTGCTCGGACCCGGCGTCGAATGTCCCCCAGTGCAGTTCCGCCACCAGCGGCAGCGTCACCTCGTCCGGGGTGGTGGTCGGCAGCGTGGCCTTGTCGTTCAGGACGAGCATCAGGTGCGAGTGGGCGGCGATGTACTCGCCGGCCGCGCGATACCGCAGGTGCCGCCGCTCCCGCGACCCCAGGTCGCCCGTCGTCCGCGCCAGCAGGCATTGCTCCCGTGCCTTGTTCACGTCGGCCTGCGTCAGGTTCCGGTCGGTCATCGCCGGCAGTTTGTCGCACTCCTCGAAATCCTCTTTCAGCGGCACGAAGAAGGCGTGGCCGGTCTTCGCCATCCCCAGCATCCGCGCCTTGGCCGCCTGCTGATCCGCCTTGCCCCGCTCGCCGGTGTACGTGCTCGCCTTCGCGTACTGCTCGGCCGGGAACGGCAGCGGGGCGAACAGCTTGAACCCCCACGGCCGCTTCTTGTTCTCGCCCGTCAACCCCTGATACCTCAGATCCAACTCGTCCACCACTTCCGCGAGCAGCCAGTCGGCTCCGGGCGCGAGCGACGACAGCACCGCAATCGGCGTGTGCGGCATCGGCTCCCAGTCCGGGTGAACGTGCGGCGTGCTCGGGTCGGCCTCGACGAACCGCCACAGGAACTTTGCTACCGCGTCCTTCACCTGCTGGCGGACAGTGGCGTCCGCGAACTCCATCCGCCCGGACACACCGATCACTAGCGGCGGGACCGGAACGGAGTCGACCTGTGCGTCGGCGGACATGGCGGGGCCTGCGGGGAGTGGGGACGGTCGCACGGCGGAGTGAGCAGGGGTCAATGTGGGAGTTGGCGGGCCGGTCGGCGAGTGACTGGTCGCGGGGCCCCGGCGGGGGGGGGCGCCGGGGGGTAGGGGCGGCCCACCGGGGTGCGGCGACGGGAGGGCGACGTGGGGGGCGGGGGGGGCGCGGGGGGGGGGGGGGGGGCGG
>JANNQE010001158.1:0-2722 GCA_031441625.1 Planctomycetia bacterium | reverse complement strand
CCCACCGGCCAGCCACACCCGCTCGACGGCGTCGCGGTGGGCCGGGGACAGGTCGGCGGGCAAGTCGAAGGCGATCTGACCCATGTGAAGCGGCCGTCCGGTCGGGGGGCGGTGAAGTATCCCATGATAGGCTAACCGCCCCCCGACCGGACGGCCGCTTCACATGGGTCAGATCGCCTTCGACTTGCCCGCCGACCTGTCCCCGGCCCACCGCGACGCCGTCGAGCGGGTGTGGCTGGCCGGTGGGTACGACGGTGCCCCGGTCCCGGTCAAACGCCACCGGGCGAACGGCCGCCTCACGCTCACCCGCGCCGAGAACGAGAGCGTGGTGGCCGCCGCCCCCTGGCCCGGTGCCGACGGGTTCGAGCGGGTGGTGACGAGCGGCACCCTGCGGCTGGCCCGCGAGCCGTACCCGCTGCTCACCGAACTCGGCCGCGGGGCGGTCAACCGGGTGCGCAGTCTGGTGGCCATGTTCCACTCGGTCGGGCTGCCCATGCCGCAGTCCCTGCTCGACGCCGTCGGGCGGGTGGGCAAGCAGTTCGGGCGGGTGGCGCTCAAATCGGACACCGACACGACGGCCGCGTGCGAGGTGATCGACGCCGCGTGCGAGCTGGCCGACAACTGCGCCAGCCGGCTGACCGAGTACCGCCTGCAAGCCCGCCTGAAAATGGACGGCCCGCTGCCCACCCGCCTGGGCGCGAGGCTGTCCCGCCCGCTGCCGCCCGATCAGGCCGAAATGTTCGTGGACACCTTCCACGCCGTCCGCATCGTCCCGCAGTGGCGGCAGATCGAGCCGCGGGAGTCGGCTTACGACTGGAGCGTGATGGACGCCCTTGTGGAGTGGGCGACGGCCGCCGGCCTGGAGGTGAGCGTCGGCCCGCTGGTGGACCTGGCCGACGGCCCGTTCCCCGACTGGCTGGCCGCCTCGCACGGCGACCTGCCGAACCTGGCCGCCTACGTGTCCGAGTTCGTCGGCACGGTGGTGCAGCGGTACAAGGCGGAGGTGCGGCAGTGGCAGGCGTTCGCCGGGTTCAACCACGCCGACGTCCTCGGGCTGAGCGAGGACGACCGCATTCGGTTGGCCGCCCGCGTGCTCGAGTCCGTGACCGACGCCGACCCGAAGGGCGAGCGGACGTTCGCCGTCGCCCAGCCGTGGGGCGAGTACCTGAGTTCGGAAGACCACACCTACGCCCCGCTCGTGTTCGCCGACACGCTCCTGCGGGCCGGCTTCCAGTGCGCCGCCATCGACCTGGAAGTGCTGAGCGGGGCGGGTCGGCGGAGCGGGTTCGGCCGCGACCCGCTGGACGTGCTGCAACTGTTCGAGTTGTTCGGGCAGCTCGGCCTGCCGCTGGACGTCACACTGGCCAGCCCGGTGCCGACGGTGCTCACCACCGTGCTCGGCGCGCCGTCCGTCCGGGCGGTGTTCTGGGACTCGTGGTCGCCCGCCGACCCGGCCGCGCGGGTGGCCCCGCTGGCGCTCGTGGGGGCGGACGGGGCGGCCGAGCGGCTGGCACAAATCCGCGCCGCCCGCCGGGAATGGCTCCGCGGCCCGGTTGCACATCGCCCCGCGCCCGGATAAACTCTCACAGTGGTACTTAGGCGACCCGGATGGTGGCACAGGCAATTCTGCCTGTGAGGCCTCACACAGGCAGAAATGCCTGTGCCACCGAACCCAGGCGCTCCGCCCGCCCCGACGCCGCACCCGACCCTGACCGCTGCCCAGGGGAGACCATGCGACTGATCGGCAACGACGCCGCCACGCCCACACCCACGCCGCCCGACCCCGACCGGGTGCGGCCGAAGCCGAACGCCGTCGGCGGTTACCCGCTGCTCCGGCTGCTCGGCATCGGCGGCATGAGCCGCGTGTACTTGGGGTATTGTCGCAAGACCGACCGGCCGGTGGCCGTCAAGGTGCTGGCCGACCACCTGAGCGGCGACCAGCAGTTCGTCAACCGCTTCTACCGCGAGGCCGTCCTCGCCCGCTCGCTCTTCCACCCGGCGCTCGTGCGGGGGTTCGACCACGGGTTCGACCCGGCCGCCGCCGCCCACTTCCTGTCGCTCGAATTCGTGGACGGGCCGACCGCGCGGGCGGTGAACGAGCGGACCGGCCGCATGCCGCCGGGGGTGGCCGTGCGGATCACCACCGACGTGGCGATGGCGCTCGAGTACATGCACGCCCGCGGGTACGTCCACCGCGACGTGAAGCCGGAGAACGTGCTGCTGCAACCGACCCCGCCGGCCAAGCTGGGCGACCTGGGGCTGGCCAAACGCACCGCCGGCGACTCCGCCCTGACGGCCGCCAACCAGGGCGTCGGCACCCCCCACTACATGAGCTACGAGCAGTCGCTGAACGCCGCCCTGGTGGACGGCCGGTCGGACGTGTACTCGCTCGGCGCGACGCTGTATCACCTGCTCACCGGGCGGGTGCCGTTCCCGCACTCGGAGAGCCAGCCGGCCAGCCGCCTGGGGGCGGTGACGCCGCCCAGCCGGGTGTGCGCCGACGTGCCGCTCGCGCTGGATTTGGTGCTCGAACGGATGCTGGCCAGCGACCCCCGCCGGCGGTATCAATCGGCCGCCGAGGTGATCGCCGCACTGTCCGTCGCCGGCCACGCCTGCTCGGACGCCGAGTACACCGAGTACGTCACCCGCGCCCGCGACGCCCCCCCGCCGCCGGCCGAACAGCCGACGCGGGTGTTCCCGACCGCCCCCTGAGCGTGGGCCG
>JANNQE010001157.1:0-4722 GCA_031441625.1 Planctomycetia bacterium | reverse complement strand
GGGGCGTTGCCGAAGTGAAGGCGGCCGAACGAACCATCCGTGGCCTCGGGAAATCGCATGGGCTCCTCCCGGCGATAAGTCGTCTGAATAGCGACTGTTATCGCCGGGAGATAGCTCACCGAGAAGTGGGGGAACTTGAGGCGTCAATCCGTGGGTGTACCTGAAGCACGTCCTGACCGAGTTGCCGTCCCGCCCGGCCGGGGCCGACGTGGCCGAGTTGCTCCCGGACGTGTGGGCGACGTCCCGGGTCAGTTCGATGTCGGTCGCGGGGTGAGCACGGCCTGAATCGGTGGTCATCGTCTCCCGCCACGTGTTCTCCCGACGCATCCTCCTCATGCATTTCGCACACTTCGGCCGTCAACACTGCGGCGGATTATGTAGTCTGACGGGAGTGGTCCGACGGCCGCCTACCGGAATGCACGTCCGATGACGCGACGTCCGCACGGCAATTCGGGTCCGCCCGCCCTGACCCGCAGCGTGAGACGAACTCGATGAGTACGGCCTCACCCACAATCCGGGACTTCGCCCGGCGATTAATCGCCCTGGGGGCGGCGCGCGACCAACCGCCCGCCGCGGCCGCCGGCGATGTGGTGCGGGTCTGCGACCGGCTGCGGGTGCCGCTCGCGAGGCTGGCCGGCGAAGCCGGCTTCCGCTCCCTCCTGTCGCGGGCGGTGGCGATGGCAAAGGCGGAATTCCCTTCGCTCGCCGCCGTGCAGGTGCGGGCCGACGGGTCGCTGGAGGGGCTCGACCAACCGAGGAACGAGCAGGGAGCAGGCAGCGAGGCGGGCGTCGCGGTCGTGGCGCACCTGATCGGCCTGCTGATGACGTTCATCGGCGACCCCCTCACGATGGGACTGGTGCGCGACGCCTGGCCGGAAGTGTCGTTGACCGGAATCGACGCGGGAAGCGGGGAGGGATCATGAGCGCCGAAGACAAGGTCACCATCCGGAAGCTGCCGACCGGCGTGCCCGGCCTGGACGAGATCCTGGGCGGCGGCCTGCCCGAGTACTCGTTCAACATCATCGCCGGTGCGCCCGGCGGCGGGAAGACGACGCTCGCTCACCAGATGGTGTTCGCCAACGCCACCCCGGAGCGCCCGGCCCTGTACTTCACCGTGCTGGGCGAACCGGCCATTAAGATGCTCCGGTACCAGCAGCAGTACAAGTTCTTCGACCCGGCCAAACTGAACACGGCCGTCCGGTTCATCAACCTCAGCCAGGTCGTGCTGGACAACGATCTGAACGTGGTCATGGACGAGATCGTCAAGGAGGTCGAGGCGGCCAGCCCCGGCGTCGTCGTGGTGGACTCGTTCCGGACGGTCGTGCGGAAAGCCGGGGGTGGCGGGACCGGCGACGTGGAATTGCAGGGGTTCGTCCAGCGGCTCGCCCTCCACCTGACGAGTTGGCAGGCGACCACCTTCCTGATCGGGGAGTACACCGCGGGGGAGATCCGCGACAACCCGGTGTTCACCGTCGCCGACGGGCTGTTCTGGCTCTACCAGCAGGTCGAGCGGAACTCGATCGTGCGGAAGCTCCAGGTCATGAAACTCCGCGGCCAGGCGTCGGTGCCGGGGCTGCACACCTTCCGCATCACCGCCGACGGGGTGCAAGCCTTCCCCCGCAACTTCGGCCTGACGGGGCGGAAGGACAAGCGGCCCGACCGCCGGCGGCTGTCGTGCGGGGTCGCCGCCCTGGACGCGATGATTGGCGGCGGCATCCCCGAGGGGGACAGCGTGCTGATCGCCGGGCCGTCGGGGTCAGGGAAGTCGGTGTTCGCCACCCAATTCATCGCCGAGGGCCTCCGCCGGGGGGAGTCGGGCATCATCGCCATCTTCGAGGAGCGGCCGGAAGAGTACGCGGGGCGGGCCGCCACCCTGGGCATGGATTTCGACACGCCCCAGCACGACGGCAAGCTGAACATCCTCTACCTCCGCCCGCTCGACCTGTCGGTCGATGAGACGATGAGCGAGATCATCGACGCGGTCGGGCGGACGGGGGCGAAGCGGCTGGTGATCGACTCGCTGGCCGGGTTCGAGATGGCCCTGGCTCCCTCCTTCCGCGTTGACTTCCGTGAGTCGCTCTACCGCATGATCGGGGCGCTGACGCGAATCGGGGTGACGATCGTGAGCACCGTCGAGGTGACCGAGTCGTTCACCGAATTGGCGCTCAGCCCGTACTCGATCTCGTTCCTGAGCGATGACATCATCCGCCTGCGGTACGTGGAGATCGACGGCCAACTCCGCAAGGCGTTGGTCGTCGTCAAGGTGCGGGCCGGTGCCCACAGCAACGACATCCGCGAGTACGAGATCACGTCGGAGGGCTTGCAGGTCGGCGGGCGGCTGACGGGCTATCACGGCCTGATCACCGGTGTTCCCGTGCCGCTCGACCCCGGGGTTCGGGCCGACGAAGGTGTCCCACCGTCGGACCAATCCAAGTAGGGGTGGAGCCATGACCGCGGACCCCGAACCCGCCGACGCGGCGGCACTCTCGCCGCTGCTCAAGATGCTGTGCCGCTACCTGTCCGAGCGGTCGCCCCAGCCGATGGTCGCCGTCGAGGGGAGCACGCACGCCATCATCTACCTCAACCCGGCGTTCGCCCGCCTGGTCGGGAGGGAGGAGAACGCTCTCGTCGGCCGGCCGTTCGCCGAGGCCGTGCCGGAGGGGGCGGGGAACGGGTGCCTGGCGCTGCTCGACCGCGTGTTTCGCACCGGGACGCCCGAGAATTTGGCCGAGCAGGAACACCGCAACACGCACCCCCGACCTGCGTACTGGTCGTACGCGGTGTGGGCGATCCTCGGGGCCGACGGGCAGCCCGCGGGCGTCATGATCCAGGTGACCGACGCGACGGAGACCGCGGTGTACCGCCGGCAGGCGACGGCAATGAACGAGGCGCTCCTCGTCTCCGCGACCCGGCAGCACGAACTCGCGGCGGGGGAGGAGTCGCTCCGCGAGCGGCTGCAGGCCGCCGTTCAGAGGAGAGACCATTTCCTCGCGGTCTTGAGCCACGAACTCCGCAACCCCTTGGCCGCCCTGAGCGGCGGGCTGGAGCTCCTCAAACTGACCGGGAGAGAGCCGGTCGCGGCGGAGAGGTCCCGGGCGATGATGGAGCGGCAGTTGAAGCAGATGGTGCGGCTGGTGGACGACCTGCTCGACGTCAGCCGGATCACGACGGGCAAATTGGAGTTGCGCAAGGAGCGGGTGGACCTTGTGGCGGTCCTGCGGGAGGCGGTGGAGGTGAGCCGCCCGCTGATCGACCACGGGGGTCACGAACTCACCATCACGCTCCCCCCCGGCCCGGTCCCGCTGGACGCTGACCCGGTCCGGCTCGCCCAGGTCTTCTTGAACCTGCTGAACAACGCCGCCAAGTACAGCGAGCGGGGAGGGCACATCCGACTGGCCGTCACGCGAGACGGGAACGAAGTCGTGGTGAGCATCCGGGACACCGGAATCGGCATCCCCGCCGCCCACCTCACCCGCGTCTTCGAGCCGTTCGTACAGGTGGACACGTCATGGCAGCGGGCGCAGGGGGGCTTGGGGATCGGATTGTCGCTGGTCAAGGAGTTCGTCGGGCTCCACGGCGGCCGGGTCGAGGCCTACAGCGACGGTCTCGGGAAGGGCAGCGAGTTCGTCGTCCGCCTGCCGGCGGTGGTCGAGCCAACCGCCGCCCAGCCGCCGCGCAGTTCGTCAGAGAAGCCGCACGGGCCGCATCGCCGCATCCTCGTCGTCGATGACAACCGGGACGCAGCCGAGTCGCTCGCGATGCTGCTCGGGATCTTGGGGCACGAGGTGCGGACCGCCCACGACGGGGAGGCGGGGGTGGCGGCGGCGGAGTTCCGGCCGGACCTGATCCTGATGGACCTCGGGATGCCGACAGTGGACGGGTACGAGGCCGCCCGCCGCATCCGGGCGGAGCCGTGGGGGGGCGAGACGTTCCTCGTAGCGCTGACCGGCTGGGGGGCCGACGACGACCGGCGGCAGACGCGCGACGCCGGGTTCGACCGACACCTGGTCAAGCCGGTGGCCTTAGATGCCCTCATGAAGTTGATCGCCGAACTGCCGACCGCATCGCCTCGCACTTGAGGCCCATCAGCGGGAGTGTTCGAACGGTCGCCCGAAGGGCCACCGAGTCGCGATCAGGGGTTCCCGACGCGCGGTCCCGGAGGAATCGAATCCGAGATCCCGAAGGTGGGGCTTCCAGCCAGCCGTTGGAGTGCGTCATGAGTGCGGAAGGGATGGCGGTTGAGGGGGCGAATCCGTTCGACCTGCTCCGCCTGTGCCGGTACTTCTCCGAGCGGTCCCCGCAACCGATGGTCGCGGTCGAGGGGGCGACGCACGCCGTCCGCTACTGCAACCCCACGTTCGCCCGTCTCGCCGGCCGGTCGCCGGATGAACTGATCGGCCGCCCCTTCGCCGTCGCCGTCAATACTGTTCGGCACGGGGCTTGCCCGGTCGCTTGGATTCGCCCAACTCCTCGTGCGGTCTCGTCCGGGACACGGCGGATCATCCTCGCCGTCCCGGAACTCCACGACTTGGCTCGCTCGCGGTGCTTCTCCGGGCAGCGTCAACCGCCACGCTCCACGTACTCGACACGGAGGTGGTCCACGGGTCACTTGCGTCTTTTCGCCGCCGCCTCACGCTGCGACTTCACGTGCGACTCCAGCTCCGCGTCGCTCACCCACCCCGTCAGATAAAAGGCCACCAACTCCAGTGTCCGCTTCGTCGG
>JANNQE010001156.1:0-10449 GCA_031441625.1 Planctomycetia bacterium | reverse complement strand
GACCACAGCTTGCACCGCTCGACCGCCGCCCGGACGTACGAGTTGAACGTGCTCAGCACGTGCAACCACGGGTCCACCACCAGCCACTTGCCGGCGTCCGACTGGGCGACGGCCGCGTTCAGCATCATCGCCCCGAGGGGTTCGAACACCACCCCCTGCTCCGTCACCAGACAGAACACGTGGTCGCCGGGGTCGGTGATGGTGCCGATGTAGATGTCCTTCGTCGGCACGTGGTGCGCTGTCGCCAGCAGGTAGGCGGCGATGTAGGACTGCTCGAAACAGTTGCCGCACATCTTCGGGTCGGCGGCGGTGGCGAACAGCTTGTACAACTCCTCACCCTTCTCGTACTCCGATTTCGCCGAGATCATGTGCGACGCCCGCTTGTCCAGGCCGTCCGCCTGGGGGTTCCGTTTCAGCGACTTGAGTTCCAGGTCCAACTGGGCCATGAGGTCCAGCCCGCTGCCGGCGGTCGGGTCGTGCTGCCCCGACGGGGTGACGGCGTACTTCTTGTTCCCCGTCTTCCCGCTGTTCGAGAGCAGTTGGCGGGTGTCGGCGATCACCCTCCGGCCCATCGCCCCGCGGCTGTGGAAGAACCCGCCCTTGTCGATCAGCGGCATGATGTGGCCCACGTCGAGTGTCGGAGCAGAACCCGGTTGACCTACGCCACCAACTCGATATTTCTTTCACGGCAATAACGTGGTCGCCGCGTTCCCGCCGGGCGGCGGCTCACGGCAACAGGTCGGCAACGGGGATGGCGGCGACGGCGGTGCCGTCGAGGACGAGCGGCACGGAATCACCGGGGGCGTAGTTGGTCTGCGTGCGGTACGCCGGCGACGAGGCGGCGGGGTCCGGGTCGGTGTACACCTCAAGTTGGGTTTCGACGACGTTCACGATCCAGTATTCAGGAATGCCCGCCCGCGCGTACACCCGCTGTTTCACGACGCGGTCGAACTCCAAACTGGCGTCGGCGAACTCGACCACCACCCCGACGTCCGGTGCGGCCGGGAACCGGTTGTCAAAGTCTTCCAACTTCCCGCGAACGATTGCGGCGTCGGGTTCCGGCTCGCTGTCGGCGAGTGTGATGGCCGGGTTGATGAGGACGCGCTAATGGGCATGGTTCAACACAAGCCGCATGAAGGCACGTTGCGGAGAACACTCCCGCGGAGTCATCGGGCGGAACTTCCAGAGGATCACCCCTTCAAGCAGTTCGCCCGGTTCGTAGTCGCCGAAGACGCCGGCCTTGATCATCGTGCGGTATTCGTCCACCGTGAACCGCCTCAATCGCATGAGGTCCGTGAGGGTGAAATCGAGTGGGTGCCGCCCGTAGGCGGCCGGCGGCCACGCCAGCACCGCGTTCTCGGGCGGGGAATCGACAAGCGTGCTCATGGCTTCACCTCCGCCGATGTGATACCACACGCCCGCGCAAAAAGGAACCGCGGGGGAACGCCCCGCGGTTGCGACGCTGACGGGTCGGGCTCACCTGCCGGTGACGGCCGCCCACCGCAGGTCGTTGGTCAGTTGCTTCGGTGTCACTGGCTCGAAGTACAGCATGTCGTCGTCGTCACCCAAGCCCCACTCCTCCGGCAACCCGAGGACGAGTTCGCGTGCCCTGGCGGCCGTGACGATGGCAGCCTCAGATGAGTCGGTGGTCAGGTTTAACTCATCGATGGGTCCACCCGTTTCGGCGGCGGCTGCCTCATCGGACACGAACAGGTATCGTCCGCCAATCAGCCGTAGCCGTACCGCCCACTGTGGGGCTTGGCTGAGCAATGACCTCAGTTCACCTTCGGATCTCCAGCTCCGCCATTTTGCCGCGCGGACGAAGCGATCAGCCTCGGCATGTTCGTCGGCCGTTTCCGGCGTCCAGAACATCACCTTCGGGTCTTCACTGTCGGCGGTAGGCAACTCAGCCCAGAGGAGTGTCCGCTGTGGTTCAACCCACTCCAGCGGTGTCGAACAGAGCAGACGGATGCGGGACATCTCGTGCGGGCCAACGCCTTTCGGAATGGCGTACGCCGGCTGCGGCTGTTCGGCGTCAACGAACACCTTGGCCAGCAACGAACTGGCCGTAAGTGTCAGATACGCCCGCCTAGACATGAGTTCCTTCTGCTCGTCAAGCATCGAGTCGCCCCCGCGGTTCGTGGGTGGTTGATGCACCCGGCGGTTGACACCGCCGGTTCACCAGTCGGTCACTTGTCCCGCTTGCCGCCGCCGCCCATGGCGGCCTGGGCCGCGGCCAGGCGGGCGATGGGCACGCGGAAGGGCGAGCAGCTCACGTAGTCCATGCCGATCTCGTGGCAGAACACCACGCTGTCCGGGTCGCCCCCGTGCTCCCCGCAGATGCCGATCTTCAGGTGCGTGCCGTGCTTCGCCTTGCGGCTGTCACGCCCCTTCTGGATGCCCAGCTTCATCAACTCGCCGACGCCGTTGAAGTCGATCGTCTGGAACGGGTCGATGGGCAGGATCTTGTTCGCCAGGTAGGTGGGCATGAACCCCTTGGTGTCGTCCCGGCTGAACCCGAACGTCATCTGGGTCAGGTCGTTCGTGCCGAAGCTGAAGAACTCGGCCTCCTCGGCGATCTTGTCGGCGGTCATGCACGCCCGCGGCAGTTCGATCATGGTGCCCACCTGGTACTCGACCGTCACCCCCGCCTTCGCCATCGTCTCCTCGGCCACGGCGACGGCCCGCTTCTTCAGCACCACCAGTTCCTCGACCGTGCCGACGAGCGGGATCATGATCTCGGGCAGCACGCTCTTGCCCATCTTCTTCACCTCGATGACCGCCTCGATGATGGCCCGCACCTGCATGTCGCCGATCTCCGGGAACACGATCGGCAGGCGGCACCCGCGGAACCCCATCATCGGGTTGTACTCGTGCAGGGCGTCGATCCGCGCGCGGATCGTCTCCACCGTCACCCCCATCTCGTCGGCCATCTCCTGCTGCTTGTCCGCCTGGGGCAGGAACTCGTGCAGGGGCGGGTCGAGCAGGCGGATGGTGACCGGGAAGCCGTCCATGGCGGCGAACAGGCCGACGAAGTCCTTCTTCTGGAACACCAGCACCTTGTTCAGCCCCACCTCCCGCCCGGCCACGTCGGACGCCAGGATGACCTCGCGGATGCTCGAGATGCGGGCCTTTTTCTCGGCCTCGGTGTCGCCGGTGAAGAACATGTGCTCGGTGCGGCACAGGCCGATCCCTTCCGCCCCGTACTCGCGGGCGCGGACGGCGTCGGCCGGCGTGTCGGCGTTCGTGCGGATCTTCAGCTTGCGGTGCGTGTCGGCCCACGTCATGAGCGTCTTGAAGTCTTCCGTCATGGTCGGGGCGATGGTCTCCACCTTGCCGATCATCACCTCGCCGCTGGTGCCGTTGATGGTGATGAACTCGTGCGCCTTCACCACCGTGCCGGCGATGGTGACGGTCTGGGCGGCCTCGTCGATCTTCACCGCCTCGCACCCGACCACGCACGGCTTGCCCCACCCGCGGGCGACGACCGCCGCGTGGCTGGCCTTGCCCCCGGTGCTGGTCAGGATGCCCTTCGCCAGGTGCATCCCGGCCACGTCCTCCGGGCTGGTCTCTTTGCGCACCAGCATGATCGGGTCGTTCGGGAACTTGGCGGCGTGTTCGACGGCCGCTTCCGCACTCAGGATCACTTTGCCCGACGCCCCGCCGGGGCTGGCGGCGATGCCCGTCGCCACCGACTTGATCTTGGACTTCGGGTCGAGCTGCGGTTGCAGCAGGTGGTTCAGGCTGTCCGGCGGGACGCGCTTGACGGCGTCGGCCTCGGAGATCAGCCCTTCCTTGGCGAACTCGACGGCGATCCGCACGGCCGCCGTGCCGGTCCGCTTGCCGGTGCGGGTCTGGAGCATGTACAGGGTGCCGTCCTGCACCGTAAACTCGATGTCCTGCATCTCCTTGTAGTGCTTCTCGAGCGTCTGCCGGATCTCCATCAGTTGCTTGTACACGGCCGGCATCTCGTCGTTCAGCTTGGCCATCGGCTCCGGCGTGCGGATGCCGGCCACCACGTCTTCACCTTGCGCGTTGATGAGGTAATCGCCGTAGAACACGTTCTCGCCGGTGTTCGGGTCGCGGGTGAACGCCACCCCGGTGCCGGAGCCTTCACCCATGTTGCCGAACACCATCGCCTGCACGTTCACCGCCGTGCCCTTTAGCCCTTCGATCCGCTCGATGCGTCGGTACTCGATGGCCTTGTTCCCGTTCCACGAGTTGAACACGGCGTTGATGGCCAGCAGCAGTTGCCTCTTCGGGTCTTGTGGGAAGTCGTCCTTCACGTGCGCCTTGTACACCGCCTTGTACTTGGTGACGAGTTCCTTCAGGTCGTCGGCCGTCAGTTGGGTGTCGAGGGTGTACCCCTTCGCCGCCTTCATGGCGTGGATCTCGTGCTCGAACTTCTCGTGCTCGCACCCCATGGCGGTGCTGCCGAACATGTCGATGAGGCGGCGGTAGCTGTCGTAGGCGAAGCGGGGGTTGTCCGTCTTCTTGGCCAGCGCCTCCACGCTCGCGTCCGTCAGGCCGAGGTTCAGGATGGTGTTCATCATCCCCGGCATGGAGAGGGCGGCCCCCGACCGCACGCTCACCAGCAGCGGGTCGTTCGTGTCGCCGAACTTCTTGCCGAACTCCTTCTCGACCTTGATGAGCGCCTCGTCGATCTGCGGGAGGGCGGCGTCGGGGATCTTCTTGCCGCTGTCGTAGTAGGCGGCGCACACCTCGGTGGTGATGGTGAAGCCGGGCGGCACGGGGATGCCGATCTTGCACATCTCGGCCAGGTTCGCCCCTTTGCCGCCGAGCAGCTCTTTCTGCTTGCCGTCGCCGTCCGCCGTTTTGCCGCCGAAGAAGTAGACGTGCTTCGTACTCATGCTCACCGAGTCTCGCTGAAGAGGGAGGGAGCCGGGCGGGGAGGCGAACCGGCAGGACCGAAGGGCGTTTTACGGAGAGTGCCGGGCGGCGGCAAAGGAACGTGCGGTCGCGTACACTGGTGGGAGTGGGTCACACGAGGGCCGAGCCATGATCGAGACGCGCATCGAGTTGCCCGGCGCGCCGCCGGAGCTGCGGCACCTGGTGGAGGCGGCCGACGCCGTACTGCACGAGCGGGCGGAGAACTCGCAGGGGTTGAAGTTCGTCGGGGTGTGGAGTGCGGATGGGTCGGCCCCGGTGACGGAGCGGATGCGGCTGACCGTCCGGCTCGACCAAGACGAAGTGTCCCACGCGGTGACGGCCGCGGAGTTGGCCGACCACCGCGACACGCGGGACGCGGTGCGGGAGGCGGTGCGGGCCGTCGTGCGGGAGTCATCCCACCGCTCCGCCCGCGAGATCGTCCGTCTGGTCGAAGAGATCCGCTCCGAGTTGGCGTCCGAAGTCACCACCGTGGGGCACTGACATGGCCGGAAAGACGATTTCCCAACGCCTCGACGAACTCGCCGAGCGGGTGGGCGGCCACGTCCCAAAGACCGAACACCGCCTGGATGACGCGGAGGACGAGTTGCACGCGCTCGCCGCCGCCGTTCGCAAATTGGAAGCCCTACCTCAGCAGGTGGCCGACCTGAAGGAGCGGGTGAAGCAGTTGGAAGCGGTGGAGGCGCAAGCCGCCCGACACGACGAGCGATTGAAAGCCATCGAGAAGGCGACCGACGAGCGGTTCAAGGCGATGGAGAAAACGACCGAGAAAGGCACCGACCGCGTCTGGCAGTTCGCCCCGATGGTCATCTCCGGGGTCGGCGTGGTGGTGTCGCTCGTGTCCGTCGCCGTCGCGTTCAACAAGCGGTCGCTCACCGCTCCCGCAGGGTGATCTCGAAGCGGGTCACCATCTCCTCCGGGCGGTCCTCCACGCGGTGCCGCACCCGCACCCGCATCGTCCCCTGGATCGCGTCGGCCTTGTACAGGAACACCAGGGTCCGCTCGCCGAACGTCTCCACCGTCCACCAGTCCACCGCCACCCCGTCGAGCGACTCCACGAGCGTGACCAGCCGCTTGCGGAGGGCCGTGAGCACCGGCGCGAAGTCCGACAGCGGGATGAACAGCGGGTCGCCGGCGGGCGTGCGGGCCGTCACGCCCACCACGATGCGGTCTTCCACCCACCCCTCGTCCGCCCCGGCCGACAGGATGCCGCTCGACTCGTTGGAAACGACCGTGCCGGCCCACCCGTCGCGGGCGAGTCCCTTCTCGAGCAGCCCGACCACCTTCTCGCGGAGGGGCAATCGGAGCGCGGACTCCGGCGGGGTGACGTACAGCCCCCCCGTGGCGGTGGCGCACCCGCCGACCAGTGGCAGCAGCACGAGCGGCAAGAATCTGGCCCAGGACATGCCGGCGGGATAGCGTGCGGGGCGGATGGCGTCGAGGGGAATCGCGGTTACGGGTTCGTGAACGGCTGGGCGGGCGAGAGTTGAACCGGCTTGCCGTTGCCCGGCTTGCTCACCGGCCCGTAGAGGGGCGTGGTGCTCATCGACGGCACGAAGGTGCCGGGCATCGCGTTCGGCACCACCGCGGGCGCACCGGGTGTCGTCCAGGTGGTCGTCGGTGCGGTTGTCGGACTCGGACTCGTCCACGTCGTCGTCAGCGGCGGGGCGTAGGTGCCCGGCGTGCAGGTGGCGTCGCCGCACATGCCGCCCCACTTCGGGGTGAAGAAGCCGAGCATCCGCTCGACCAGCCGCGGGCGAACGGGGAGGGAGTCGCACCCGACGAACGGCACTTCCGACCGCGTGGAGAGCGGCTGGTACGTCACCCGCGGGCGGCAGGCCGGCGTGTCGCACCCCGCTTCGAGCCGCTGCACCGGCAGCGTCACCGGACCGCAACCACTGCCGGCGGTCCCGCAACTTCCACCGCCGCAACCGCCGGTGCCGCACGAGGCGGTCGGCGTGCACGGGAAGTACGCCCGCATCGGGGCGCGGTGCGGCGTCGGGGTGAACCCGAAACCGCCCGGCGACGAGCGGTAGTTGAACCAGTCCTTCAGCCGGTCCAGGCCCGACCCGCGGACCACGTCGCACCCGCCGCGGGAGGCCAGCACGTTGAAGTACGGCGTCACCGTCGGGCAGGTGGCCGGGTCGCCGCACGGCCCGGCGGAGGCACACCCCGCGGCCACGAGCGTGCCCGGCAGCACGGCCGGCGCGCCCCAACTCGGATTGCTCGTCATCACCGCGGCGGGCGCGGGCAGGGTGGCGGCGGCCGACTGCACGGCGGCGCTGAGCGGCTGGCTCATGCTGTTCGCCGGCTTCGGTGCCGCCGGCGGGTAGACCGACACCGGGTTGCCGGCGAGGGCGGTCAACTGAATCGAACCAGCCAGGGCGAGTGCGGCGAAACGCTTCACGTGCGGCCTCCGTGCCGATGATGGCGGTTGTTTCGGCGATCTCGTCCCCGTCGGCCGCCGGTATCACCCGTCCGATTCAGACCATGTGGCCTTCACCGCCGGCGTAATCGGCACAGTTTGCCCAAACTGTGCCATATGGCGAGCCTCCTGTTCGCCCGCCGCGCGAGCGTGGGCCGCCGGCTTGTGCGGACGGGTGGTTCGGCCCTCGCTCGCGCGTCGGGCGAACAAAACCGACACAGCCGAGGTGGTCGGTCTTCCGCCGCTCACCCGTTGCACCCGCCCGCCCCGGCGTGTACGGTGATGGGCAGTTCCCGCCCCGCGAGCAACTCCGATGCGCTTCCGCCTGCTCCTGTCGGCCGTCGCCCTGTTCGCCCTGTTCAACGTCACCTCGGCTCAGAAGGCCGACCCGAAGAAGCCGCCGCCGAAAGGGCCCTCGCCGCTCGCCGAAGCGGACCAGCGGTTGCACAAGGGCAACTACGACGAGGCCCGCGAACTGTACGCCGAACTGGCCAAGAAGGACGACAAGCTGAAGCCGGGTGCGGCCGTCGGCATCGCTGAGACGTACCGGCTGGCGGGCGAGTACGCGAAGGCGGTCGAGACGCTCGACGCGGCGGTGAAGAAGGATCCCAAGAGTGCCGACGCGCTCGCGGCGCGGGGCGACCTGCTGTACGAACTCGGCAAGTGGGACGACGCCGAGAAGGACATCGACGCCGCCATCGCCGCCCAGACCGACAACCCCCGGGCGCGGTGGGTGAAGGCCTGCCTGCTCCGCGAGCGGGGCAAACTCGACGACGCCAAAGAAGCCTTCCGCTGGCTGGTGCGGTTCTACAACGGCAAGGACACGTTCACCGCCGACGAGTTCTACTACATCGGCCTCGGGGCCGCCGAGTTCGCCCGCTGGACGAACAACTCGAAGCAGTTCACGTTCATCGTCAACACGCTGATGAAGGACGCGGTGAAGGAAGACGCCTCCGTGTGGTACGCCGAGCAACTGGCCGGCGAGTTGCTGCTCGAGAAGTACAACCGCCCGGACGCCATCGACGCCTTCGACGCCGCCCTGAAGATCAACCCGAAGGCGGCCGACCCGCAGGTGGGCAAGGCGCACGCGGCCATGGTCAAGTTCGACCTGAAGGACGCCGACGCCTTCGCCGACCTGGCGCTGAAGCAGAACCCGAAGCACACCGCCGCCCTGCGGGTGAAGGCCGACATCCAGTTCATCGCCGGCGACTTCCCGGCCGCCAAGAAGGTGCTGGAGGAGGCTAAGGCGGTCAACCCGCGGGACGCCGCCACCCTCAGCCGGCTGGCCGCGATCGCCCTGATGACGAAGGACGTGATGGGCTTCGAGGCGATTGAAAAGGCCGTGAGCGGGTTCGACGCCAAACCGGGCGTGTTCTACCACGAGTTGGCGACGGTCCTCGACGAGCGGAAGCAGTACGCCAGGGCGGAGGAGTATTACATGAAGGCGGCGGAACTGCGGCCGATGCTGGCCGGCCCCCGCACCGGGCTGGGCATGTTGCAAATGCGGCTGGGCAACGAGGTCGAAGGCCGCAAACTGCTCGACGCGGCGTTCAAACTCGACCCGTTCAACGTCCGCGTGTCCAACACCCGCAAGGTGATGGCCCACATGGACAAGTACAAAACCGTCGAGACCGACCACTACATCCTGAAGTACGACGGCGAGACCGACCAACTGCTCGCCGACTGGCTGGCCGAGAGCATGGAGGAGATGCACGCCGACCTGAAACGGCAATTCAACTACGAGCCGCCGGGCAAGGTGCTGATCGAGGTGTTCAGCACGCACGAGATGTTCAGCGGGCGGACGGTGGGATTGCCCGACCTGCACACCATCGGGGCGTGTACCGGCCGCGTGGTGGCGATGGCCTCCCCCAAGGCGAAGGGGCTGAGCAAGCCGTTCAACTGGGGCCGCGTGATGCGGCACGAACTCACACACATCTTCAACCTGGCCCAGACGGAGTACCAGTGCCCGCACTGGATCACCGAAGGGCTGGCCGTGCAGAACGAGAAGATGGCCCGCCCGCCGTCGTGGACGGCCGCCCTGCGGGACCGCTTCGCCAAAGACGACCTGCTCAACCTGGACACCATCATGCTCGGGTTCGTGCGGCCGAAGAACCCGGAAGAGTGGACGCTGGCGTACTGCCAGAGTCAGCTTTATGTGGACTACATGGTGAAGACGCACGGGCAGGAGTCGGTCGGCAAAATCCTGAACGAGTTCAAGGCGGGCAAGGACACGGCCGCGGCGCTGAAGGCGGCGTGCGGGGTGGAGAAGGCCGACTTCGAGAAGGGGTACAAGGCGTTCGTGACGAAACTGGTGACGGGGTTGAGCGGCGGCAGTGGGGGGAAGGCGGCGGACAAGCCGATGACGTTCGACGAGCTGAAAGCCGCCTCGGAGAAAGACCCTGACGACCTGGACCTGAAGGCGAAGTTGGCCGAACAACTGTTCCGCCGCGGCATGGTGGGCGAGGCCAAGAAACTGGCCGACGCGGTGTTGGAGAAGGACGCCGGGCACCCGGTGGCGGCGGTGGTGAAGGCGCGACTGCTCGCCCGCGGCGGCGACGACGACGCGGCGACGGCGCTGCTGGAGAAGGCGCTGAAGGCGAAGCCGGACGACGTGCGGCTGATCGCCACCGTGGGCAAGCTGTATGTGGAGAGGAAGGAGTGGGAGAAGGCGGCCGAACTGTTCGAGAAGGGCCGCAAGATCGCCCCCTACGACGCCGACTGGCTGGAGCAACTGGCCAAGATTTACAAGGAGACGAAGGACACGGCCAAGCTGAACTCGGTGCTCGGCGAACTGGTGTCGCAAGACCCGGACGAACTCGACGGCCGCGTGCGGCTGGCGAAGTCCAGCCTGGAGGCGGGCGAGTTCGCCAAGGCCGAGGCGTTCGCCCGCGACGCGCTCATGATCGACGTTAGCAACGCCGACGCCAAGGACGCGCTGATCGAGTCGCTCAAGAAGCAGAAGAAGGACGCCGAAGCGGACAAGATCGAGAAGCGATATGCGAAGTGACTGGTGAACCGGCGGCACCTACCTCACGCAAGCCGAAGCCTTCGAGAAATTCGTGTATCAGAAATCCCGCGGCGGCACCGTCGGCACCTACGGCGGCGCGCTCCTCGAC
>JANNQE010001155.1:0-3359 GCA_031441625.1 Planctomycetia bacterium | reverse complement strand
CCTCTCCCCCAGGGGAGAGGGGGACCGGAGAAACACCGATGTTCTGGGTCGCGCTGCGGATGCTCACCGGCGACAAGGCGAAGTACCTGGGCATCGTGTTCGGGGTCAGCTTCGCCGCGCTGCTGATGGGCCAGCAGATGGCCATCTTCTGCGGGCTGATGCGGAACACCACCAGCCAGATCCGCGACGTGGAAGGGGCCGACCTGTGGGTGATGGACAAGAGTGTGCAGTTCGTCGACGACGTGAAGCCGATGAGCGACAGCAAGCTGCTCCGCGTGCGGGGGGTGGAAGGCGTGGCGTGGGCGGTGAAACTGTACAAGGGGCTGGGCAAGGCGAAGCTGGCCGACGGCACCTACCAGCAGGTGATCCTGCTCGGCCTGGACTACGACAACAAGGACTCCGACGGGCGGGTGGTCGGCCAACCGCGGCCGGACCGCATCACCGCCGGGCGGTGGGAAGACCTCGACCAGCCGGACGCCGTCTTCCTCGACGCCTTCGGCTGGACGTACCTGTTCGGCCTCGACACCCCGTTCGAACTCGGCCGCAGCCTGGAGATCAACAACAAGCGGGCGAACATCGTGGGGCTGGTGAAGTGCCAGCCGACCTTCCAGACATTCCCCATCCTGTACACGAAGTACAGCGCCGCACTCCAGTACGCCCCGCCCGAGCCGAAGACGCTGCCGTTCATCCTGGTCAAGGCGCAGGAGGGCGTGAGCGCGGAAGAGGTGTGCGAGCGGATCGAGGCGAAGACCGGCCTGCAAGCCAAGACGAACGACCAGTTCTTCTGGATGACCATCGGCTACTACCTGAAGCGGACGGGCATCCCGATCAACTTCGGCATCACCGTGCTGCTCGGGTTCGTGGTCGGGTGTGCCATCGCCGGGCAGACGTTCTACCTGTTCACGCTCGAAAACCTCAAGCAGTTTGGGTCGTTGAAAGCCATGGGGGTGAGCAACTTCCGCATCATCGGCATGGTCATGCTGCAAGCGCTGGTGGTGGGCGTCATCGGGTACGGGCTGGGCATCGGCGGGGCGGCCCTGTTCGGGGTGGTGTTCGAGAACTTCGTGAAGAGCACCCCGCCGGCCTTCTACTTCGGCTGGCAGATCCCGGCCATCACGGCCGGGGCGGTGTTCCTCATCATCACCGCCTCGGCCCTCATGAGCCTGAAGAAGCTGCTGTTCCTCGAAGCCGGGGTCGTGTTCCGGTGAGCCGGGGTTTCGCCCCGAAGGGGCCGCCGTCCGTAGCCCAGGGCGGAAGCCCTGGGCAGTGATGGCGACAAATTCTCCGCCCCGTAGGGGCCGGCCCCTTCGGGGCGGGGCGAATCGACAACCGAAATCCCAGGGCTTCCGCCCTGGGCTACGGACGACGGCCGCTTCGCGGCGTGAATGAAATCCGACGACCGGAGGCTGCTCATGACGACCGCCACCGCAGAACAATCGGCAATAGGCAATCGGCACTCCGCAATCGACAAGGCCGTCAGGCTGCGGAACGTGTCCAAAGTCTTCGGCACCGGCGAGGACCAGACGAAGGCGCTCGACAGCGTGTCGCTGGAGTTGCCCTACGGCGAGATGGTGCTGCTCGTCGGCCCGAGCGGGTGTGGGAAGACCACGCTCATCTCGGTGGTGGCGGGGCTGCTCGACCCGACCGCCGGCGAGGTGGAAGTGCTCGGCAAGAACATCACCAAGATGTGGGGCGGCACGAAGGTGAAGTTCCGCGGCAAGCACATCGGGTTCGTGTTCCAACAGTACAACCTGCTGCCCGCGCTGACTGCCGCCGAGAACGCCAGCGTGCCGCTGCTGATTGCCGGGTGGAACCGCAAGAAGGCGGTGGAGAAGGCCAGCCACATCCTCAGCCAGGTGGGGTTGGGGAACAAGCTCAAGAGCTACGCCACGCAGCTCTCCGGCGGGCAGCAGCAGCGGGTGGCCATCGCCCGCGCGCTCGTCCACGACCCGCAGCTGCTGGTGTGCGACGAGCCGACCGCCGCCCTCGACGCGCACAGCGGGCGGACGGTGATGGGGCTGATTAAGGCGGTGGCCGTGCAGCCGGATCGGGCGGTGATCGTGGTGACGCACGACAACCGCGTGTACGACTTCGGCGACCGCATCGTGAGCATGAGCGACGGCAAAGTGGAAAAGGTGGAATCAAGATCGGGCGAGCGGCCCGCGTGAGCGGGCTGGTGTGTTCGGAACCAGGGGGCTGACGCCCCCCGCTCGCCCAGACCCAGGAGCATCCCATGTTCACCCGCTACGTCCTGCCCGCCCTCGCGGTCGTCACCCTCGTGTTCGCCACCTTCCAGGTGGTGCGGGCGCAGCAGAAGCCGGAGCCGGTGTCGCCGCCGGTCGAGCCGGGCAAGTCGCCGTACGTGAAGCAACTGGCCGGGTCGGGCATCGTTGAACCGGAAACGGAGAACATCGCCGTCGGCTCGTTCACCCCCGGCGTGGTGGACAAGGTGCTGGTGACGGTCGGCCAGACGGTGAAGCCGGGCGACCCGCTGTTCCAACTGGACGACCGCACGCAGCGGGCCGAGTTGCGGGTGCGGCAGGCGCTCCAGAACAGCGCCGACAGTTCCCTCGCCAAGCTGACCAACAGCCCGCGGAAGGAGGAGCGGCCGACGCAGGAGGCCCGCGTGAAGGAGGCCGAGGTGGCCCTGCAAGACCAGACGCAACTGTACAACCGCATGAAGGGCGTCACCGCCGTCGCGAGATCCGAGGAGGAACTCATCAAGCGCGAGATGGCGGTCGAGTTGTCGAAGGCCGCGCTGGTGCGGGTGAAGGCCGATTTCAAGCTGTGGGAGGCCGGGGCGTGGCAGGCCGACAAGGACATCGCCGAGGCCGCCGTCATGCAGGCGAAAGCGCAGGTGCAGCAGACCGAAACGGAACTGAGCCGCATGACCGTGCCGGCCCCGCAACTGCGGTGGAAGGTCGAACCCGTCGGCCGGCCGGCGGCCGACCCGACCGGTGTGGAGTTCAAGGTGCTGCAAGTGAACGTGCGGCCGGGCGAGTACGTGAACGCCGCCGCCGGCAACGCGCTCGTGGTGCTCGGGGCGGTGGGCAAACTGCACGTGCGGGTGGACTTCGACGAGAACGACATCGCCCGCTTCAGCCCGACGCTCGTCGGCGTGGCGAAGCCGCGGGGCAACCCGGACGTGTCGTTCCCGCTCACGTTCGTGCGGGTCGATCCGTATGTGATCCCGAAGCGGTCGCTCACCGGGTCGAACACCGAGCGGGTGGACACCCGCGTGCTGCAAGTCATCTACGCCATCGACACGACCAGCCAGCCGCTGTACGTCGGGCAGCAAATGGACGTGTTCCTGAACGCGGGCAAGTGACTGCCGGTTAACCGCGAGGCACCGCCGAGCG
>JANNQE010001154.1:0-2195 GCA_031441625.1 Planctomycetia bacterium | reverse complement strand
CGGGTCCGGATGCCGCTCTCGGCGAGAGCGGACCACCCTACCGAACCTGTTACACCTGTAACTCTACGACATCCCCGTCGGTCAACACGTGGTCGCGACCGACCGTCTGCCCCGGCGTCGCGCCGCTGCCCCACACGCGGGCCGATTTCAACTTCTCCTCGAAGTCGGTGTGAACGCACCCGGCGAACTCGGCCACCGTGCTGCCGACCGCACACGTGAACGGTGCCCCGCTCGTGTCGGCCGGCTTGCCCGGCTGCTTGGTGTGGATCCGCATGATACCCAGTACGTCGAACAGTGCCTGCTTCAACTCCGCCAGCCCGTCGCCGCGGTCGGCGCTCACGACTAACAGCGGGAAGCGGTCGGCGATCCACTCGCGGGCCATCTCCAGCCGCACGTCCGCCGCCTCGTCGTCGGCCTTCGTCGCCACCAGGATCGTCGGCAGGTAGTAAACGGTCGGGTCGTCGTCGGTCGGCCGCGCCTTCACCAGCTCGCGGCGGGCGGTCTTCAAGCGGTCGAGGGCGGTCTGCGTTTCGGCCGGGCCGTCGTCGTTGGCCAAATCGAGGAACAGCACAGCGGCGTCGGCCGAGCGGGTCACGTCGGTGACGAAGTTCTCGTAGTGGTCGGCGGTAATCGGCGGCAGGTCGATGAGTTGCACCTTCACGCCGGCGGTGTCCGTCATGCCCGGAATCGGCTCGCGGGTGGTGAACGGGTACGCGGCCACTTCCGGCTTGGCGTTCGTCAGCTTGGCCAGCAGTGCCGACTTGCCGGCGTTCGGCGGGCCGAGGAACACCACCGTGCCGGCCCCCTGGCGGGGGATCTTGAACGACCCCGGTGCCGCCTTCTTCGGTCCGGCCTTGTCCGCTTCGATCTGGTCCGTCAGCTCGCTGATCTTCGTTTTCAGGATCACCTGCACCTTCTCGCTCGCCTTGTGCTTCGGCAAGAGCACCCACATTTCCCGCAGGGCGACGAGTTTGTCCGCCGCCGTCTGCGCCTTCTTGTAGCGGGCGTCGGCGTCGTGGTAGTGCGGGGGGAGGTTGACCGCCATCGCTGTTCGGCTCCGGGTGAGTGGGCGTATTGTGCCGTCCGGAGCGGGGCTTGTCTATCGGAGTGCGTGGACCGGGTGAACCGGCGGCGTGAGCCGCCTGGGTCAAAGACGACCACCCGCGGGTTGACACCCGCGGTTCACCAAATCGATCGTCACTCACTCACTGGCCGGCGGCTCACTGACCGCAGGCAACTCGCGCGGGGCCAGGAACGTGAACGGTTCGACGCGGATGTTGCGGGCGACGGTGAACGCGATCAGCACGCCGACGAGCGTGAACGTGACCCACCTCGGCCAGCGGAAGGCCCGCGGGCGGGAGGGGGTTTGCCACAGGTAGTGCCACAGGCTCCGGAGGAGCGAGTAGAGCAGGTACGGCACCACCACGAACACCAGGGCGTTTTGCGACACGGCTTCGAGGAAGCGGCCGTTCAGGGCGGCGTGAACGGCCCGTGTCATGCCACAGCCGGGGCAGTGGATGCCGGCCAACTGGTAGCTCATGCACTTCGGGTACCACGAGTGGGCCGTCGGCGGGAACACCCCCACCACGACCACCCCGGCAACGATCCCCAGGACCGCCAGGACGACGAGCGTGCCGCGGACCAGGAGGCGTTGACGGGTGGACATCGCGGGCTTCCTCAACGGACGGCCGTCGCCGCCATCATGTTCATGATCATACTCCCGCCGGTGTACACGACCCCCGCCACGGCCCCGATGATGAGCACGAGCGTCGCGTTCTTCTTGGCCTTCGGGTCTTTGGCGGTCAACATGCCGACCAGCCCGAGGATGGCCGCGATCCAGCTACAGCAGATGCCGAACACGACCAGCAGGACGGTGTTCGTGTCGCGGAACATCTTGTCCAGCGGCCCGAGCTGTTCGGCCGGGGCGTCGTCGTCCCGCCGGCGGGAGCGAGGGGCGTCGTCCTTGTCTGCGGGCTTGTCGTCGTCGCGGTCGCGTGCCATGAGACACTCCGGTGAGAGGGGCCGGCGGAATCCGACCCGCGTTGAGGGGTGGTTGTATCACCCGCCTCCGCCGAGCGTCAAACCCCGAATGGTGAAAATATCGAGTCGGCGTGCGAGTGCGGCCCGTCCCCTTGAACTTTCCGGCCGAGTTCGTGTCTTTGGCTAGGGTGGTCCGCCCTCGCCGAGGGCGGCAA
>JANNQE010001153.1:0-6613 GCA_031441625.1 Planctomycetia bacterium | reverse complement strand
CGCAAGCTCGGGGCGACGACGGGATGACCGCACTTTCCCCCTCCGAGGACCGACCGATGCGACTCGCCGCCGTGCTGGTGCTGTGCGGGCTGACCACGCTCACCGCCTTCGGGCAAGGGTTCCCGACGACGAAGTCGACCTCTTTTGTCGCACCGCCACCGCCGGCGAAGAAGGTGGAGGCGCGGGAGGTCGACCTGGCCGAGTACAAGCTGGACTTCAACAAGGACGCGGTGCTGGGCGAGCCGCTGAAGCTGACCAGCGCGGGCGACCTGAAGTTGTCGCCCCTGAACGCGCTCGGGTCGAACATGAAGGCCGACTTCAAGACCGAGTACGTGCTGCTGTTCCAGTGGCAGGGGTCGGGGCAAGACAAGCTGTCGTCGGCGGCCGTGACGAAGGACGGGAAGACCACCGTCACGTTCACCCGGAAGGCGGGCGCGACGGACGACCTCCGCCAGCACAGCAAGGCGTTCATCCTGCCGGCCGGGGCCGAGTGGAAGGCGGCGAAGTGACCGCCGCGGGCGAACCCCGCCCGCGCGGGCCGGGGTGCCGGCCGCGGCTCACCCGACGAACGCGCCGGGGGCCACCCACTCGGGGCGGGTGATCTGTAGGGCCGCGGCCGGCGCGAGGCTGGTGCGGAAGGCGGAGTTCGAGTAGATCCGCACGGTGCCGTCGGTGCCGGGGCCGGGTGCGGTGATGAGTTCCTTCAGGCCGTCGCCGCTCACGTCGGCCGCCGCCACCCGCACCCCGCCGCGGCTGGTCGCGTCGCCCGAGAACATGTCGGCCACCAGGTCGGTCGTCACCTTGCGAACGAGAGACTGGCCGCTGAACGCCCGCACGTGCGGGCCGCCGCCCTCGCCGGCCGACACGATCAGGTCGTCACACCCGTCGCCGTTCAGGTCGGCCGCCGCCAGGTAGGTGCCGCCGGAGAAGGCGGGGTCGAAGGCGAAGAAGTCGCCCAGGAACTTGGGCGGCTGGCCGGGGGCGAGCATGTGGCCGGCGAACACGGCGATCCGCGGGCCGCCGCCGACCGCCGCCGAGCAGGCGATGTCGTCGATGCCGTCGCCGTTGAAGTCGCCCACCGCCACCCGCACGCCGCCGGTGAACTTGCTGTCCTCGATGCCCCAGAAGTCGGCCAGCACCGCCTGCGGGTTGCCGTCCACGAACACCCGCACCCGCGGGCCGCCGCCGGTGTTCGCCCCGACCACGATGTCCGCCTTGCCCGTGCCGGCGATGTGGCCGAGGGCCACGTTCACCCCGCCGCGGAAAATTTCCTCGTAGGCCAGGAACGAGCTGATCGTCGCCCCGGTGCTCCCGCTCACCACCGTCACCCGCGGCAGTTCACCTGCCGCCGCCCCGTACACCGTGTCGGCCACCCCGTCCCCGTCCACGTCGCCGGTGGCCACCGGCGCGCCGCCGTTCGCCTGCCCCGGCGTCTGCGACACCGCCTGCCCGCTCCCGTCGTACACGCTCACCCCGCCGGTGGTGCTGACGGCGAACCGGCTCAGCCCGGCGGGGATGCCGGTGACGGGCGCGGACGTGACCGGCAACGCCGGGGGCACGGCCGGCGGGACGACCGGCGGCACGCGGGTGCCGCTGTCGCCCCACCCGATGTCCCGCAGGCTGGCGTACTCCAACTCGGTCATCTGCTTCATCTTGCCCGGCGCGATGGCCGGGTTCATCACCGCGTCCTGGCCGGCGTACCGGGTGCCGGCGGTGAAGTGGTCCGAGCCGTTCCCCAGTTGCATGGGGACCGACCCGCCATACACGCTCACGGTGTTCGGCCCGTTGAAGAACCCGCCGGACACGTTCCGCGTGAACGACGGGTTCTCCAGCCCGAACCCGAACACGTGCATCATCTCGTGCAGGGCCACGGCGTCGAAGTCGTACTGGTTGGCGGCCGGCGCGCCGGCCCCGAAGTCCCAGTTGGTCGTCGAGTTGAAGGCGATCAGCCCGCCCCACGGGGAGTAGTCGGTGCCGGCGTCCACGCCCGCCTGCCCGCGGGTGCGGATGCCGTCCAGCCACGCCTGGCTGCCGCGGGCCGAGTACGCCCCGCCCGACGCAACGCCCAGCGGCGAGCCGAGCGCCCCGCCGGTGATGTACACCACCACCTCGTCCGCCCCCACGCCCAGCCCCGGCAGGCTGCGGGTGGTGTTCGCCGCCGTGTCGTACACCTGGGCCGTCCAACTGTTGTTCCCGCTCGGCGTGATGGCCGACAGGGAGTCGGTCATTCGGGCCGTCATGGCCGCCCCCACCCGGTCCATGGCCGCCCGCGCGGCCGTGGTGTTGAACAGCCCGGACGTGTCGAAGGAGTAGTCGAACCGCACGCCGACGGACGGGGTGTCTCGGTTTTCCAGTGTCTCGAACCACAACCGGGCGGAGCGGCGGGAATACGGCATCGGTCCACTCTTGGGGGAGGGATGGGACGGAGTGCGAGTCATGTCGTGATGGGTGCGGCGACAGCAGCGACGGGGGGCGAAGCTTTGCCGGGGGGTGCAGATTTACCGTTTGTGACGGTTATGCAGAAGTGGAATGTTGGGACAGTACGTGAAAAAATTGCGGTCTGTCTTGATTTCAGACAGATCGGTGTGAATCGCGGGGTGTGCGATTCTGATGCGGCGAAGGAATTCGCGCGGCGGCTGTATAGGCTCGAACGGCAGTCTGGATAACCCCGCGTGACGACGGAGTCAAGGCCGAGTTGGTGGCAAACCAGGGCGGCCCTGGTGAACCGGCGGCGTGAGCCGCCTGGGTGATCGACACCCGGCGTGACGTGAGACCGCCGTTGTCGTCTCACAGGCGGTCGAGCGGGCTGACCACCCCGGCCGGGCCGCGACTCAGGACGTGCGTGTAAATCATCGTGGTGGACACGTCGGCGTGCCCGAGCAGCGCCTGCACCGTACGGATGTCCGCCCCGTCTTCCAGCAGGTGCGTGGCGAAGCTGTGCCGGAACGTGTGCGGCTCCTGGCCTCACCCGAAGGGCTGCCTCATGACGTGCTCAACCTGGAACGGCTGGAAGAGAGGAGTGGCCAGTTCCTGGCCTCAGCCCGAAGGGCTGTCTCCTCAAGCCCAGGCCTCCGGCCTGGGACACGTCCGCCGGATGCGGTCCCGCAGTTGGTCGAGCAGCTTGGGCGGCGGAGCCGGAGGATTGGTACTCGGCTACAGACTGTGTTCCTTGTACGCGGCGGACACGCCGGAGAACGCAATACTGCGACCGCTCGCAATCGCCATGGAAAGGTGGAGTTTTCGCTTGATCGCCGGAACTCGCCGGCTACCATGCCGTAAATTTCCCCGGCCAGCACGCCGGAGACTCACTTTTTCGGCGGCGGAGGCTCACGGATGGATTTCGCGATCGAGCCACACCGAGGTATCGGCCCGATCTCCTTTGGCATGAGCCGCAAGGACGTCAGCAAAGCGATGGCCCGTGTTGGCGGGGGACGGCCGGACGCGAGGAACGAGCAGACGGACTGCTACTTCGGGGCGGCGTTTCAGGTGTCGTTCGGCGACGGCGGGAGGGCCGACTTCATCGAGGCCGCCAGTTCCATCGACGCGGTGGTGTTGCTCAACGGGCTGGATGTTTTCGACACACCGGCCAGACAGTTGCTGGCCTTCGTCAGCCGACTCGACGAAGCGGCACCAGAACTGTCTGAGCCGCCCGACTCATACATCTTCCCCGGCCTGATCCTCAGCGTGTGGGGACGGGACAAGCAATACGACCATCGCGGGGGTCAGAAGCGGGCGGTGTTCGCCGCGGTCGGGGTGGGAGCCGAGAGCTACCTTGCCGCCATCCGCGCTGGGTGAGCTCCCGACGCCGCCCCAGGAACGTTAGGTGAGCCTAAGTAACGATCCATGTTGACGTTGCGTTGCGGGGGGTGGTTCGGCGCAGACCCTCTCCCGCGACCGTCCGAACCCCGGGTCCGGCAGCCCCCCCGCTCCCATTGCCAAAGACCGCCGGACCGCTCACGCACCCACCGCGGCTTCCTCCGACGGCCCCTCGATCCGCCTCACCTCGTACCCCAACTCCTTCGCCCGGCGGCGGAAGTTCGCCTCCTGACGCCGGCGGTGCTCGTCCACGAACTCCTCCTCACTCCGCTTCACGTACTCGCCGCCGTACCGCACCAGCGCGTACACGATGCGGGCCAACTTGTGCGCCGTCGCCGTGATCGCCTTCGGGGCCCCGAGTTGCGACCGCTTGCGACGCAGGTACGCGCCCAGGTCACTCTTGCTCCGCATCAACCCCCACGCCGCCAGCCGGAACGTGTACGCCGCCTCCGAACGCTTCACGTACTCGCCCACGGCGGGAAGTCGTGCGGCAGTTCCCGCCAATGGCCGCCCATCTCGACGACGGACCGCGGCCCGTTGAACACCTGCCGCAGGTCATGCACCCGCTGCCCGGAGTCCTCCGGCAGCAGGGCCAGGTCCGGGGCGACGAACGCCCACTCGTCATCCGTCACGTCCGACGGGTACGCCTTCTTGCTCGCGCTCATCCCGCTAAACTACAGCCGCCAAGTCCATAACAGGCCCTCACGAGCGTCCCCCCGCGAGCCTCCCCCCATGACCCGCCCGCACCGCCGCACGTTCCTCGCCACCGCCGCCGCCACGAAACTTCTGCCGAAGCTGTCGGCCGCACCGAAGGTCGAGCCGGCACTCGAAGCCAAACCGGACATCGCCAAGAAGCTCGCCGCCCTCAAGCCGAACACGGCCGTGCTGCTCGGCACCGCCGAGGTGGTCGGCGAGTTCAACGACACCGCCAAGAAGTACGACCTGCACAAGACCGGGCCGCGGGGACGCGACTTCACCAACAAGATGTGCTGGGCGGCTGACCGCAACCGGGTGCTGTTCTGTGGGGCGAACCACGCCGTGCCGCACCGCCTGAACGACGTGTGGGAGTTCGACCTGCCGTCGCTCACGTGGGCCATGCTGTACGCCCCCGACCTGCCCCGCGGGTACGGCGACCTGGGCAAAGACACGTCCGACTGCGAGTTCAAAGACGGGTTGCTCGTCACCAAGCGGGGCGGGCCGGCGGTCATCGCGCACACGTGGTGGGGACTCACCTACGACCCGAAGCGGAAGGCCCTGCTGTTCATGAACACGTGGGTGACGGACCGCAAGAAGGCGGTGACGGACCTCGGCGGCAACCCGGCCGACCTGTACACCGGCCCGCCGCTGTGGGCGTACCTGCCGGGCGAGAAGAAGTGGAAGGCGTTCAAGGCGGACAAGCCGTACCCGGCGGCCATCTTCGGCGGCCTGCTGGAGTACATCCCGGAACTGGGCGGGAGCGTGTGGCACGCGAACAACTGGCAGATGCACGGCACCTGGCTGCACGACTACAAGAAGGACACGTGGACGGACCTGAAGGCGAACGGCGGGGGCAAGGCGTTCGAGAAGGAGGCGGCCGAGCCGGAGCAGATCGGGTACTACGACCCGAAGCGGAAGGTGCTCGTCATCCAGAGGCACCACGACACGCACCACTACGACGTGACGAAGAACGAGTGGAAGAAGGTGCTGACCGGCAACAAGGAGGACGGCCAGTCGCCCTTCGGGCACGACGCGCGGTCGGTGTTCCACCACGACCCGGCGAGCGGGCACGGCCTGCTCACGCAGTTCGACACGGAGCAACAGAAGGTGTCGAACACCATCTGGGCCTACGACCCGGACAAGACGACGTGGACGAAGCTCGCCCCCGAGGGCGACCCGATGCCCACCGGTGGCAAGCGGCTGGCCTACGTGGACCCGGCCGCGAACGTGCTGGTGGTGCTCGACGGTGTGAAAGTGTGGGCGTATCGGTACGCGGCAAAGTAGGTGCCGCCCGGCAGGCGGCACCTACTTCTTTTTCTTCTTGGTCGGCTTCGGGGCACGCGGGGCGAAGATGTCGGCGACCGGCAGGGTGAAGCCGGGAAGCACCTTGCCGCCGTCGAGCGTGTCCGTCACGCCCAGCACCTTCTTCCCCCGCTCGCGGCCCTTCGGGTACACCGTCACCGTCTTCGCGTCCGGATCGACGTACCACACCAGCTTCACCCCGAATGTGGCGTACTCGCCCAGCTTGATCTGCATTTCGCGGGGGGTGTTGCCTTCACTCAACACCTCCACCACAAGATCGGGCGCGACGTGCAGGAACGGGCCGGGCAGCGGGTCCAGTTCGGAAGGGTCGTCCACGCTGTCCCATCGGATGAATGACACGTCGGGGATTCGCACCACCCCGTCGCTGAACCGCACCCCGCCCTGTGCGCCGAACAGCTTTCCCAGGTTCTTGCCGGCGGTGAAGTTGAAGAGGTGAAGGGCCAGCAACAGCCCGAGAGCGTCTTCGTCCGCGCACATTGTCTTCTCCAGGAGGATGCCATCGATCAGTTCCACCCCCCACCCGCCGGTCACTTCCGGGTCGAGAATGTCGAGGACGGTGCCGGTGCCGAGCGGGGGCCGGGTGAGGATGCGGTGGGCGGGAACGTCGCCCACCCGCTCCAGGGCTTCCGCCAAGTTGCGAAAGAGAACGGTGGTGGGTGCGGCGGAGGCGGGTGAGGTGGTGGCCATGATGCCCTTGTATCCCGTGTGTGAAGCGGACTCAATGCCGACCACAGGCGAACGGCGCGACGTGAGTCCGCCGGTGCCGTCCTGGTGAACC
>JANNQE010001152.1:0-1591 GCA_031441625.1 Planctomycetia bacterium | reverse complement strand
AGGAATGCCTGTGCCACCTTTCCCGATTGCCGTAGCCAGCCGCGGTCACACGCATCATGATTCCACCTTCGCACCGCCCGGCCGTCGTCATGCCCATGCTCCGCCGCTGGTACTACACCATCCCCGTTGTGTACCTGGCCGTCATCGTGTGGGTGCAGCCGGCCGACCGCATGGTGATGATCGCCGACGAACGCCCGCCGGCCGACTACCCGCTCACCGGCCCGTTCGCCCGCTGGGTGACCGACGACGCCGACACCATGGCCTACGCCATCCGCGCCGAGAACGCCGCCCGCGGGCGGAAGGCCGGGCTGGAACGCCCGGGGCTGTTCGGCCGCTCCACCGGCTGGCGATACCCGACCCGCCGCGAGGAAGAGTTCGACGAGCGGGTCGCCCCGTATGAGCCGGTCGCGGGGAACAGCCAGCCGGAGTTCGACGCCCTGCTGGCACAGCCGCACCAGGAAAAGTACCGCCTCGGGTTGCAGGCCGTGGGCGGGTGTGCCGTCACGCCCCCGCTCGCCACCTTCCGCGACCGCTACTTCCTGGAATACCCGCCGCTCGCGCTGTACCTGTTCCGGTTGGGGTTGATTGGCGCGCCCGGCGACGGCCCGCCGGACGTCCACCCGGCCATTCTCGACGACCACCAGTTCTACATCGGCGGCCACGTGCCGAACACGCCGGCCGAGGTGGTGCAGTGCCGCCGCTTCCGGCACGCCACCCGCGTGTACGCCGTCCTCATGACCGTGGTGCTCCTCGGCCTGATGCGGCTGCTCGACCGCGGCTTCCCCGGCTCTCCGACGTGGCTGCTGGTGCTGCCCGGCTTCTTGTACTTCACCCCGTGCCGGTTCGACATCCTGCCGGGGCTGCTGGTGATGGCGAGCATCTTGGCGGCGGACAAGCGGCGGGTGGCGGTGGCCGGGCTGCTCCTGGGGCTGGCCGTGGCGTTCAAGATGTACCCGCTGGTGCTCGCCCCGATCCTGCTCCGGTTCTCGGCGCGGAGTTGGAAGGACGCATTCGTGTGGTGCGGGTGCGCCGCCGTGCCGGTGCTGCTCGGGTACGCCGCCATGTTCGCCACCGACGGGCGGGAAGGGACGGTCCTCCCGTTCCAGTTCCAGTTGGCCCGCGACTACGAACCGGGCTGGTGCTTCTACGGCAAGTTCCTGCCGCCGGACTTGGCGTTCAAGACGCAGCCGTGGGCGGCGATCCGCACGGCCGTGCCGCTGCTCACCGCCGTCGGGTGGAGCCTGTTCCGCCCGCCGGACGTGGCCAGCCTGTTGCGGCGGTGCGTGTTCGCCCTGCTCGCCTTCCTCACCGTGTCGGTGTTCTACTCGCCGCAGTGGTGGCAGTGGGTGACGGTGCTGCTGGTGCCCCTGTGCGTCCGCCACCGCTGGCTGATCTGGCCGGTCGTGTTCCTGGACGTGTGGACGTACCTGCACTTCCCGGTGCTGTTCGACTTCACCGTCACGTGGGCGTTCGCCGACCTACGGGCGGGCGACCAACCGCACGACGACTGGAACCCGCTCGGGAACGCCCTTCGCATCGTCCACGTGTGGGTGCGGGCGGTCGGCTGGCTGGTGCTGGCCGTCACGCTGGG
>JANNQE010001151.1:0-9495 GCA_031441625.1 Planctomycetia bacterium | reverse complement strand
CGCCAACCCGTACACCCTGTTCGACCTGACCGCCGGCCGCCGCCAGGAGTTCCCGCAGCGGTTCCTCGCCGGCTATCGCGGGTTCGTCCACGCCGACGCGTACGACGGGTACAACGCGGTCCACCACAACGTCCGGAATCTGGGGTGCTGGATGCACGCCCGGCGGTACTTCGTGGACGCCGAACCGACCGACCCGCGGGCGGTCGAGGCGCTGGCCTTCATCCGCACCCTGTACGCCGTGGAGCGCGAGATCAAGGATGAACGGGAGAAGCCCGAGAGCACGTTCACCGACGCCGACGTGGTGCGGGTGCGGCGGACGCGGGCCGGGCCGCTCCTCGCCGCGTTCGCCGACTGGCTCGAAGTTCAACACCGGTCGACGACGCCGAAGAGCCTGTTCGGGCAGGCCGTCGCGTACGCGCGGAACCAGTGGGCGACTCTGGTTCGATACCTCGACGACGCGCGGTTCGCCATCGACAACGGGGCTGCGGAGCGGGCCATCCGACCACTGGCCGTAGGCCGCGCCAACTGGCTGCACGTCGGCGGTGACGGCGGCCTGAAGACCGCCTCGGTCCTGCTGAGCCTCTGCGCCAGCGCGACTCGGCATCGAATTAACCCGTGGTCGTACCTGCGCGACGTGCTCGACCACCTCGCCCTCCGTCCGGTCGAGGCCGATATGGGTGATCTGCTGCCCGACGCCCCGGCCCAGGCCGGGAGCCGACTCGTCGCCTGAGAACCGATGCCCCCACGAGCGAGCCGACACGCCTCCACCCCACCGTCTGCAGGTGTGAACGCCTCATTCCCATCCATGCTCCTCACCCGTCGGTGATGGTCAAACCCCATCCCCCTCACCTGCCGTCGTTATTCGCCGGACGAGAATGAATAAACTTTCTCGCAGGTTGTTGCCCCGTCATCCCTGTTGCGGCTACCAATGCGGGGACGACTCAAGATCGCCCGGCTCGCTCGACCCACTCGCTGCTCGCCAGCCGCCAGTGTTCGTTTTCTGAGCACCCGTTATCGGGCGATGTTTCGAAGGTCAGTTTCCCGAACCTGAGACGCCAGCTCGCCGCCCCGGCGGTCTGGCAGCGACGCGCGACCCTATCTCACTGCACGCCCCGGCGGCGGCGACGCAGTTGCGCACACCTGCCGCCAAAGGCTCTCCAACATGCTCCCGTTCGCATCCCTGCAACCGCTTGACCCCGGCGCGTTTAACGTGGTGGACAACGTGTTCTCCATGACGGTCGCCACCATGGGCGCGGCGGCCCTGTTCTTCTTTGTGGCCCGCAGCCAGGTGGCCCCGAAGTACCGCCCGGCCCTCATGGTGTCCGGGATGGTGGTGGCCATCGCCTGCTACCACTACTTCATGATCCGGATGAGCTGGCAGGGCGCGTTCAAGATCGACGACGTGAAGGACTCGGCCACTCTCGGGATGTTCATTCCGACCGGGAAAGGGTTTAACGACTTCTACCGCTACGCCGACTGGATCCTCACCGTGCCCCTGCTGATGGTCGAACTGGTGACGGTGATGGCGCTGGCCAAGGCGGTGTCCCGCCCGCTGCTGACCAAGCTGGTGATCGCCGCCGCCCTGATGATCGGCCTCGGCTACCCCGGCGAGATCTCGACCGACTGGACCACCCGCCTGGTGTGGGGGCTGCTGTCGTCCGTCCCGTTCGTGTACATCCTGTACGTGCTGTGGGTGGAGCTGTCGAAGTCGCTCGACACCCAGCCGAAGGAAGTTCGCGGGCTGATCTCCATCGCCCGCCTGGTGCTCCTCGTCACCTGGGCGTTCTACCCCATCGCCTACGCCCTGTACGGCGACTCGCTGGAAGGTGCCACGCCGGGCATCATGAAGGGCAAGTATGCCGCCGGCCTGATGGGCGTGCAGATCGGGTACGCCATCGCCGACATCACGGCCAAGGCCGGGTTCGGCGTGCTCATCTACTTCATCGCCCGCGGCAAGACGCTGGCCATGACCCCGGAAGAGCAGAGCGAGCAGAAGAAGGAATCGCTGGCCATCGCGTGAGTGAGTGCCCGGCGGTGGGAGGGCGGGCCATGTTCGACACCCCCCTCCCCATCCTGGCGTGTGGGTTCGCCGTGCTGGTCGCCGTTGTCGGAATGCCGCACGGCGGCCTGGACCACCTGTTCGCCCGCCGGTGGCTGCGACCGCGGCTCGGCCGTATTTGGCCGCTCCCGTTCCTGGCCGTCTATTTGGCGGTGGCGGGCCTGGTGGTGGTCGGGTGGGTGTTCGCGGCTCCGCTCACCGTCGTGCTGTTCTTCCTGATCTCGGCCGCCCACTTCGGCGACGACCCCCACGCCGGTCAGCCGGCCAACATCGTCGAAGGCGGGATGGTCATCTGGGTCCCGCTGCTATTCCGCCCGGCCGAGGTGTCCGAACTGCTGGCGTGGGTGATTCCGGGTGGCGAAGCTTCGGCGGTGTTGCAGGCGGTGGGCGCCACCACACCACTGATGTGGGCACTGGCCGCGTTCAGCGTCGGAAGACTGCCTTTTTTGGGCTGGCGGACGGCTGTCCGCAAGCTGGTGTTTGCCGCGGTGTTCGCCCTGGTGCCGACGCTGCTCAGCTTCGCCGCCTACTTCTGCGGGTGGCACTCCACCCGCGAACTGTCCGTTCTCGCCCGCCAGGCCGACCCGAACCACTTCAGCCGTGGGCTACGGCGGGTGATCGTGGCGGCCGCCCCGATGGCCGGCACAGCCGTGGCCGGCACGGCGGCGGTGGCGTGGTGGTTCGCGTGTGGCCGTGAACTGACGCCGGTGTTGGTGCAGGCGGTGTTCCTGGGCCTGAGTGCGGTGGCCGTGCCGCACATCCTGCTCCAGGCGGTGATGAAAGCGAAGAGGGTGAATCCGTTCGACGACCGCGGAGGACCGACGTGCGCGACCGCGAGCTCATCATCGTCGGCGGCGGGTTGCAAGGCGGGCTGATCGCACTCGCGGTCCGCCGCCTGCGACCGACGGCGCGGGTGATGGTCATCAATCGCGACCGCCGGCCGGGTGGCAACCACACCTGGTGTTTTCACTCGAACGACCTGCCGGTCGCGGCCGAACCGTTCGTCCGCCCCCTGGTGGCGGCCGAGTGGCCGGCGTACACGGTTCGTTTCCCCTCATTCGCTCGCACCGTCCCTTCCAGATACTCGGCCATCACGTCCGAGCGGTTCGCCGCCGTGATCGAGCAGTCCGGTTGTGAACTGTTGTCGAACACGGAAGCGACCTGTCTGGCCGCCGACCGGGTGACGCTCTCCGACGGCACCGAACTGACTGCCGGGTGCGTGATCGACGCCCGTGGGCCGACCGCCGCCGAGCCGCCGACCGCGACCGGCTACCAGAAGTTCGTCGGGATGGAAATCGAAACGGAACGGCCGTGGCCGGACGCCGCACCGACCGTCATGGACGCGAGCGTGCCGCAAGACGACGGCTTCCGGTTCGTGTACGTGCTGCCGTTCACCCCGAACCGCATACTGATCGAGGACACGCACTTTTCCGATGGCCCGCGCCTGAACAAACCGCTGTTCCGACAGCGGATCGCCGAGTACGCCGACGCCCGCAACGTCGGCCGCTGGCGTGTGGTCCGCGAGGAAGCCGGCGTGCTGCCGATGCCGTGGGTCGGCGGCGGGGTGTACGTGCCCGACTCCGGACCGCTGCCGGTCGGGTACGCCGGCGGGTGGTTCCACCCGGCCACCGGGTATTCGCTGCCGGTCGCCGTCCGCGTCGCGTTAGCGATTGCGAACGCGACGCCGACGGGCGCGAGAACTGCGTTGCGAAAACTGGCCGAGCGCGTCTCCCCTCGCCAGCGATTCGGCAGGTTCCTGAACCGCCTGCTGTTCACGCTGGTCGTGCCCGACCAGCGCTGGCAGGTGTTCCGGCGGTTGTACCGAGCCGTGCCGGACGCCACCCTGAATCGCTTTTACGCCCTCGACTTCGGCCCGCTCGACGCCGCCCGCATGGTGGTCGGCTGGCCGCCGCCGGTGGCCCTCTCCCGCCTGATCCACCGCCCGGAGCCGACGCCATGCCCGTCGACCTCACCCTGACCCCGCCGACCGTGACCGACGACACCGACTCACTCCCGGACCTCCTGGCCGAGCTAGTACCGCCACCCGGCGTTCCCGCTAAGCTGTGGGACTCGGCTCTTCTCGGTCCGCTGACGGAGTTCCTGTCCCGCCCCGGCAAGCGGTTCCGCGGTCAACTGACGCGGCTCGCCTGGACCCTCGCGGGCCGCAACGGCAACCCGCCGGCCGAACTGCCGCTGGTGGTCGAACTCCTGCACGCCGGGTCGCTCATCATCGACGACATCGAAGACGGCTCGCTGCAACGGCGGGGTCGATCCGCACTCCACCGCCTGATCGGCCTGCCCGCCGCGCTGAACTTGGGCAACTGGCTCTACTTCTGGCCGTTCGACCTGCTGAAGCAGATGGACCTGCCGCCGGCGGTGGAACTGGCCGCGACCCGCGTGTGCCTGGACGCGGTGCGGGTGTGCCACGAGGGGCAAGCGCTGGACCTGGCCGCCGGCATCGGCGACCTGCACCCGTCGGAGGTGATTTCCGTCTGCCGGGCGGTCAGCGAGCGGAAGACCGGTGCGCTGATGGGCATGGCCGCCGAACTCGGGGCGACGGCGGCCGAGGCCGACGTGGACACTGCCGACGCCCTGCGGCACTTCGGCGAGCGGGTGGGAGTGGCCCTGCAAATGCTCAACGACTTGGGCGAACTGACCGGGGCGGCCGGGCCGGTCAAGCACCCCGAAGACCTGACCCACGGTCGCATCACCTGGCCGTGGGCGTGGGCCGCCGAGCGACTGCCGGCGGCCAAGTTCGACGCCCTCCAGGTGCGGGGGGCGAACCTCGCCGCGGGCACCGGAGACGCCGGCGTGTTGGCCCGGTCGTTGCTCGCGGCTCTGGGGACCGACCCGCAGCGGCCGATCCGCCAACTGTTGGAGCACGCCTTCCTCGATTTGACCAACGCCGTCGGCGATCACCCGGCGCTGGCCGTCGTGCGAGCGGAGCTGGACCGTTTGGTACGGTACGACGCCGCACGCGCCGCAGTGCCGACGCCGATCCGCGGGTGACCCCCGCATCCCACGCCGGTGACCCATGAACGATGCCGAACCGCTCGTCCCCGACCGCACCCGTGTGGTCATCACCCGCGTGTTCCGGCTGCTCGAGGACGTCATCTTCGTCGGCCTGGGGGCGCTGCTGGCGGGCACCGCCTTGTACTTGCTGGTGGTCGCCAGCATCGCCTTCGTCAAGCACCTGCTCGACCTGTCCCTCACCGGCGCGGCGCTGATCTCACTCATCGAAGAGTTGCTGCTGGTGCTGCTGGTGGTGGAGTTGCTGTATACGGTGCAGGTGTCGTTCCGCGAGCACACCATCGCCCCCGAGCCGTTCCTGCTCATCGGCCTGATCGCGGCCGTCCGCCGGGTGCTCGTCATCACCGCGGAGTTGGCGGAAGCGAAGAACAAAACGGAAGAAGTGTTCCGCTTCTTGATGATCGAGCTGGGGGTGCTGACGTTCTTGGTCGTCGCCCTGGTGGCGTCGGTGATGATGCTGCGGCGGCGGGCCGCGGGCGAGCAAGAGAAGGAGCGAACGCGTGCGTGAGGTCCGTGCGGCAGTGATCGGCAGCGGGTTCGGTGGGCTGGCCGCCGCCGCCCGGTTGCAGGCTCTTGGTGCCCGCGTCACCGTCTTCGAGGCCCGCGACAAGCCGGGCGGCCGGGCCTACGTGTACCAGGATCAGGGGTACACGTTCGACGCCGGGCCGACGGTCATCACCGCCCCGGAGTGCCTGGAGGAGGTGTTCGCGGCCGGCGGCCGGCGGATGGCCGACTACGTCGAACTACTCCCCGTCACCCCGTTCTACCGGCTGGTGTGGGCGGACGGCACGCGGTTCGATTACGTCGGCGAGCAGGGTGCCCTGGAGGAACAGATCCGCCGCATCAGCCCGACGGATCTCGACGGCTATCGCCGCTTCCACGCCTACAGCAAGAAGGTGTACGCCAAGGGGTACACCGAACTCGGCGCGACGCCCTTCCTGCGGTTCTGGGACATGGTGAAGGTGGCTCCGCACCTGGCCGCGCTCCGGGCGGATCGGAGTGTGTACGCGACCGTCAGCCGGTTCATCAAGAGCGAACACCTGCGGCAAGCGTTCAGCTTCCACCCCCTGCTCGTGGGCGGCAACCCGTACAGCACGAGCGCCATCTACACGCTCATTCACCACCTCGAGCGCGAGTGGGGAGTCTGGTTCCCGAAGGGCGGCACGGGCGCGCTCGTCCGCGGGCTGGTGAACCTGCTCACCGACACCGGCGGGGAGGTGCGGTTGAACAGCCCGGTTCGCAAGGTCCGGGTGGACGATGCCGGCAAGCACCACGTCACCACCGACGCCGGCATTGAGGCGTTCGACGTGGTCGTGTCGAACGCCGACCTGCACCACACCTACGCCAAGCTGTACGCCGACGAGCCGCGGGCCGCCCCCACCGCCCGCCGGCTGGAACGGATGAAGTGGTCGATGTCGCTGGTGGTGATCTACTTCGGCACGAAAGTGCGGTACCCCGACCTGGCCCACCACACCATCCTGTTCGGCCCGCGGTACAAGGGACTGCTCGACGACATCTTCGGCGGCCGTACAGTGCCGGATGATTTCAGCCTTTACTTGCACGCCCCGACCGTCACCGACCCGAGCATGGCCCCGCCCGGCGGGGAGGCGTTTTACGTCCTCAGCCCGGTGCCGCACCTCGGTCATGCCAACGTGGACTGGGACACCTTCGGCCCGGTCTACGTCGACCGTATTTTAGAAGCGCTCGAAGGGCACCTGCCGGGGCTGCGGGCGAACATCGTGACGAAGCGGGTGTTCACCCCGGCCGACTTCCGCGACACCCTCAACGCCCACCACGGCTCGGCGTTCAGCGTCGCCCCGCTGCTCACCCAGAGCGCGTACTTCCGCCCGCACAACCGCGACGCCCGCATCCCCGGCCTATACGTCGTCGGGGCGGGCACCCACCCCGGCGCCGGCGTGCCGGGGGTTGTGAACTCGGCGAAGGCGACCGTCGGGTTAATTCAACAGGACTTCAAGCTACGGCCCACACCGGCCCCATCGGGGGTCGCATGACCACACCGGACGAGCGGGCCGTCATCCGCAAGCACTCGAAGAGCTTCGCCCTGGCCGCCCGGCTGCTGTCGCCGGCCGTCCGCAAGCGGGCCGAGTTGCTGTATGCTTGGTGCCGGCACGCCGACGACGCCATTGACCACGCCTCCACCCCGCTCGCCGCCGTCGTCGCACTGAAAGAACTGCGGAACGAATCCGATGCCGTTTACGCCGGCCGGCCGCCCCGCACCCCAGCCGGGCGAATGCTCGCCGAGGTGGTGGCCGACGTGCGGTTGCCGTGGCAGTACCTGGATGAACTGCTCCTCGGGATGGAGATGGACGCGGCCGGCACGCGGTATCGCACACTCGACGAACTGCTCGTCTACTGTCACCGGGTGGCTGGGGTGGTGGGGCTGATGATGTGCCACGCGATGGGGGTGGCCGACGACCGGGCGGCCGTTCACGCCGGGCACCTGGGCATCGGCATGCAACTCACGAACATCGCCCGCGACGTGGCCGAAGACTGGGCAAACGGCCGGCTGTACCTGCCGACGGACTGGCTCGGCGGCGACCCCCCGGCCGGTCAACCGCTCGACGATTCCACAATCGCCCCGGCGATTCGCCGCCTGCTCGACGAAGCCGAACGCTACTATCAATCGGGCGACGCCGGACTGCCTCACCTCGTCCTTCGGAGCCGGCTGGCGGTGCGGACGGCGCGGGCGGTGTACGCGGCCATCGGGACCGAAGTCCGCCGGAACGGTTGCCGCCCGTCGGCCGGTCGGGCGGTGACAACGAAGGCGACGAAGGTCCGCGCGGTCGTAGTCGCGGCGTGGAAAACGTGGATCGAACCGCGGCGGCCGCTGGCCGTCGCCGCGCCGTCAACGGTATTCGGTTTCCGCCCACTGACGGGCTGACGGCGGTCCTTTCGCACACCCTCCCCCAGAGACTCTCCCATGAACGGCTGGCGCGATTCGATGTCCACGGTGATGTTCGGCCTCGCCCTGGTGTTGGTGATGGCGACGGTGTTGTTCGTGTTGGTCGGCGTGAACCCGAAGAACGACGAGTACAGCACGCTGCCGTGGGTGTACAGCGGTGCTTGCTTAGCGGGGAGCGTCGCCAGTTGGGTGATCTCCGGTCGGCTCGGCCATCGACTGAATGCGAAGTAATGTCACCCGTCAGAAAAAACTCCGGAACATGCGCGCAGACTCCGCCCCCGACGGAGGGTTGTTTCGGGCGCGTCCATGTTGCGAATCAATCTGCACGACCAGCGAACTTCTGGATTGTGATGCGGTGAGGTCTAAGGAAGCGTTTGGTGACGACGAGGGTTTCCCGCACCCACGCCCTCCGGTCGTCGGCGTGGCTCGATTGCCGAGCCCGGTCTTCCTTCTGCGACTGCTCCCGGCACCCGACCACGCCAGGCGTCATTTCACCGGACACGTACGGAAGACCTGCACAACGGTGCCGGTCGTGAACGCCTGCACCACCGCCCCGCTCGCCGGCTCGACTTCCGCCGTCGCCTCGCGCACGTCCATCCCGGTGATTCGCTTGCTCTCCTGCCGCAACGTGGCGGAGGAGCTGGCGAACAACTGGCGGTGGAACTCCTGCATCTGGGCGGCCCCCTCCGGGGTCTTGGCCAAGTCCCGTTCGGCCGGAGACAGGGCCTCGTGCAGCGTGATCACGAGCGTGCCCTCGCTCAGGACCACGGTGACGGACTTCGGGATGTGGTCGCCCGTCCGCCGTTGCTCGAACGCGATGGCCGCCCGGGCGATCTGCTCGGCCATCGTCGGCTTGGGTGTGTCCATCCCGGTCACCTCCGTCCTCTGGCGATCGTGCGGTCCAAACGGGGGAACAAAAAAAAGCCGGCGTGACGGAACACCCGGAGGCATTCGGTCACGCCGGCTTACTCGTCTAATAGGGCCCCCGCGTTGGCGGATTCCCCGTTAGTTAGTCTTCCTGCTTCTTCTCTTGCGGATAGTAGAGGTCGGAACACACACAGCAAGCAGAAAGGGGAAATTTCTGACGATCCTCGTAAAATAACTTCCCTTGTTTCGAATGGCACTTCCTGAGCGCGGCCGTGCCGGTCTGGCGTCACGCCCGAGGGGAGGCATGAGGACACAAGGCGAAATTGAAGCCGCCGTCTGCCTGGCGATCACGCGGTTCGAGCAGAAGTACATGGGCCGCGGGCCGAAGGACGCACACGCACATTTGATCGGTTATTTTATCGTGATCCGACTTCACGGCGTGTTGACCGAGGCCGAGGAGCAACTGGTCAAGACGCTCCCGGCGGAGAAGGGGCGAGACCTCCTCAAAGAAGTCCGAACGCATCTCATCGAGACGGCGCGGCCGGTCCTGGAAGCGATGATCCTAGAAGCCACCGGGGTCAAGGTGCTGAGCATGCACCACGACATCAGCACCCGG
>JANNQE010001150.1:0-5768 GCA_031441625.1 Planctomycetia bacterium | reverse complement strand
GGGGGGGGTGGGGGTGGTTGGGCCCCGGGGTGTCGCGGGGGGTTTGGGCGCGCGCTCCAATGCCCGGGGCGACGACACGGCCCCTGACCTCACTTGTCCTTCTTCTCTTCCTTCTTCTTCGCCTCGAACACCACCTTGCCGTCCTTCCACGCCTTCTCCCACTTCTCCTGGTCGTCCTTGCTCAGGTCGTTGGCGAATGTGAGGCCCTTCTCGTCGTTCTTCCAGCCCCACGTCTTGCCGAACACGGCGTACTTCACCGGCAGGTCGGCAGCCTCGACGGTGGCGGTGGCCTCGGCTTTGCCGATCACCTGCGGGGCGATGCCGCCGGCGCTGGCCACGTCCACCTTCACCCACAGCTCTTGGCCCACCACGCGGGCCTCGCTGATGGTCGCCTTCCAGCTCGGATTCGGCGTGGCGAACGACGCCTTCAGTTCGTGCTTCTTCATCTTGTCGTCCTTCTTCGGTTCGTCGGCGGTGGCGGTGATGGCGGCCACGGCGATCGCGGCGAGGGACAGGAGCAGACGCATGGTGAACCTCCGGAATCGGGCGGAACAGTCAGGTTATGAGTTGTCACTTCACGCGGTACAGGCGGTGTTTCGGCGTCTCGAATTCCAACACCAGCCGCGTGCTCGTCACGGTCTTGTCGGTCGGCACGATGACGTGCGTGACTCCCTCGGCGGTGACTTGATCCGTCACCCCGTTCGCGTCCCAGTCTGCGGTGGTGTACCAACTCGCCACCTTGCTCACCCGCCGGTGCCATTCGATCACGTCGGCGTCCTTGTACGGGATCGCCTTGAAGTCCACGAACAGCCGGCCGCGGGTGGCCAACCGGAAGCGGGCGAGGTCGGAGAACGCCGGCTGCGGCGGGGTGAACGTCTTCGAGTACACGCCGGACGACTTCGGCGGGTCGGGGAACTTGGCCGGGATCAGGTACAAGTCGGCGTCGGTGCGGGTGGCCGCGACGTGGGCGAGCAACTCGGTTTCGGACTCCGGATCGCGGTAGCCGAGACGAAGCTTTCTCACGATCCCCGCAGAAGCGAACGCCGCGAGTGCGAAACAAATGACCAACACGCACCCTGTTTCAAATCGCGAGCCGGTTGGTTCGAGTCCTCCCATTCGCTCACGACGGGTGTGCGCCCTGCGTTCAACGGCTCCGACTCCAGCAACCAGCACCACCGCCGTACTCACGGGTACGAGCACCGCCGTGATGCGCCACGGGAAGAGCAGCGATAGCGTCGGGTTGCCCGTGACGATCACTGCGAGCGTGCCAACAACCACCACCCCGCTCAGCACCGCCAGCGGGACGAACAGCCGCGTCTTGCGAAACAGCACCAGCCCGAGCAGCATCCAGACCACTTGCAGGCCGGCGGCCCAGTCGAACCAGCGGGCAGGGGAGCAGTGATGCGGGATACGGACTTCGGCCAGGATGCGCTGCGACTCGGCGAACGTGGCTCCGTTGGTCGGCGCGAACACGACCAGGATGTATGCCACTGCCGGCAGCACGAGCAGCACCGCCGCCAGTGCAGTCAGGATGGCCGACTTCCACTGTTTCAGCATCAGCAGGTGAACGAGGAACCCGGCGGTGAGCATCGCGGCGGGCAGCAGATAGGTGCTGTGAACGAGCGTGGCACCGGCGGCGAGTGCGGCGGCGAGGATCGACCGCCCCCCCGCGTACTCGGCCACCGCCCACAGCAGCAGTACGCCGACCACCGACGGTTGAAGCCCCGGCCCGAGCAGGTACTGGTTCGCCAGCCCGCTCTGGAAGAACCAGAGGTAGTCTTCGCCGACCAGCTTGGTGGACGCCCACCGGAGCAACCCCGAATGAATCGCCGTGAACGCGAACGCCCATGCCACCCACCCGACCGGCGACCGCGGGGCGAACGGCAGCTTTCCCACCAGCCGCCACGTCGCGAGGAAGTAAGCGACGATGGCGACGAAAAACACCACCTGGAACGGCCACTCGCCGACGTATCGAACGCACACTTCCGCGAACTTGGAGAACACCGGTGTCGGGTCGGCGGTGTTGACGAGCCAGTCGTGTGACAACGGGGTGTCAGTGCCCGCCGCCACGCCCTTCAGGAAGTACTGGTTCTGGTTCGAGTAGTAGAGTTGCGATTGGGTGTGCGCGACGGCGAACAGGACGGCACACACCAACGGCAGCGGCTTCATACCGGGTAGTGTACACCTCGCGGGCGGATCACCCCATCCGTCGGCGCACCTCATCAGGGTCGATCCCACGGGCGCGGGCCTTTCGATCAAAATTCGGGTCACTCATGTCTAGCGGGAACGAAATCTCGGCCACCGATCCCAGGCCGAACAGCGTGCAACTACCGTCGTCACGCCGAACTGAAAAGTCCTGCTGGCCGACCCCGAATCCGGACGCACCGAACGCGTCGAGTGGGGTGTCGGAGAGGTGAGACACGAACCGGGTCATTCGCCCGTCGCGGTCGTACTCGTTCCCGATTTCCCACGTCAATCCGTAGAGCAGGGGGACCAAGACGATTTCGCCCCGGCCGTCATCGTAGAAGAGTTTGGCCGCGCGGATCATGCTCGGCGACGCGAATCCCACCCCGGACAGTTCATCGAACCCCACGAAGTTGAGGGCAATCGGGCGGTTCGCACCATCCACCCGGTACACTTCCAAACACGCGAGGTGAGTGAGCGACGGGTTGAGGAACTGTCCTTGCATGTCCGGTTCACGGCTGCCGTCGGCCCCGCCCGTCCGACCCTGCCAGATCATGGCGACACGCGGCCGGTACGGGCTGTCGTCGGAGAGCAACCGACGGATGGCACTCGACCAGACCTCAGACACGGCCAATCGGTCGGGCCCGGCTCGGAGCCGTCGAAGGCAGGCCAGGTGGTGTAGCCGCAATAGTCTCGACCATTCGAGAGCGTCCACCCCCTCACGTTCGAGTTGTGCGTGTTCGTCCGGGTTGTACGTCCAGTAGGCGCGTTGCAGTTCGACGGCACGGTCGAACTCGGAAAGGCCAGTGGGCGGGGCGGCGGGTGGGGAGGGTGTGGCCGACTTGCGGCCGAACAACCAGTCGAATAGACCCATTCTCACCTCACGAGTGACGGTCGATCGGGCAGCTTGTACTCACAATCCTCTTCCAAAGTACACGCGCGGCAAGCACGCGCGGGGGAAAATTACCTGCCCCGCACCACCTCCCGCAGCCCGCTCTTGTGCCCCTCCACCACCAACCCCGTCGGGTGACTCCGCACGGTGAGTGTGCCGTGGGTGAAGGTGTCCCACGTCGGCACGCCGGTGTCGCGCTCTGTCACGCTGTTCGCGTACAGGTTGCCGCGGCTGACGAGCACGCACTTCGGATCGGCCCACGTTCGCAACTTCGCCGGGAATGCCGCCTTGCTGCCGTGGTGCGGGGCCATGAGCACGTCCGCCGGCGTGGGTGCCAGTGACAACACCCTGTCACTGCCCGCCTTCTCCAGGTCGCCGGTCAGCAAGATCGTGTGCCCAGCGTGCCGCACCACCAGCACCAGGCTCCGCTCGTTCTCGACGCCCGGCGGGCCAGTCGGTGGCGGGTGTAGCACCTCGAAACTCACCTCACCGGCCTCGAACCGCTGTCCTGCGCTCACCACGCGAATCGGCACGTTCGCCCGCTTCAGGATCGCCACCACCTCGGCCACGTCCGCCGCCGGCTTCTCCGCGAAGCTCGGTGTGAACGTCACCCGACCGACCGGGAACCGCCGCACCAGTTCACCGATGCCGTTGAAGTGGTCGGAGTCGGCGTGCGACACGAACAGTTCGTCCACCCGCCGAATGCCGCGGCTCCACAGGTACGGGGCGATCACCCGCCGCACGGCGTCGGGTCCGCCGGTCGTCCCGCAGTCGTACAGCAGGCAGCGGCCGTCGGGCGTTTCCATCACCACGCACCCGCCGTGACCGACACTGAGGAACGCGACTCGCAGTTCGTCCGGCGGCTTGCTCGGCCCCGGCAAGAGTGCGGCCACCAGCACCCACGCCGGCACCGCCAGCACGAACCATTTCGACGCCCGCCACCCGCGGAGCACGATCACACCGATCAGCCCATAGAAGCCGACCAGCCACCAGCCGGGCAAGCTCGGCACGTAGACCGAGCCGAACGGGATTGTGTCCGCCTGATGGACCACCCATTCAGCGGCGGCGAGCGACCAGCGGCTGAGGGCGGCGAACACGTCGGCGACGAGCGGCACGCCGGCGAAGAGCATGAGGAGGAACCCGCACAGGAGTGCGACGGAGGTGAGCAGCACGAGCGGCGGGCCGACCAGCAGACTCACTGGCGACACGATGTTCTGATCGCTGACGAGCAACGGGGTATTCACGACGAACAGTGCCGCGTTCACGAGGTACGCCACCACCACAGTCCGCACGGTCGCCCGCATCACCTTCTCCGGCCACCACCGCGAGCCGTCGATCAGACGTTCGAGCGGAGTGCGCTTCCGCGGCTTCAGCCACTGCCCCACGCCCCACACCAGCGCGAACACGCTGACGAAACTGAGCCTGCAACCCAGATCGAACGGGGCGGTCGGGTTCACGCCGATGACCGCCAGCCACGCCAGGGCGAACCCGTTGGCGGTGTTCACCGGTCGCCGCAGGATCACCGCCCCGCACACGGCCGCCACCATCACCGCTGCCCGTAACGCCGACGGCCGCATCCCCGTCAGCAGCGCGTAGCCGAACACCACCGCGGCCACCACCCACGCCGCCCGCGTGCGGGGCAGCCCGATCACCCACACCACCAGCCAGACGAACGCCGCGAGCAACACCAAATGCTGCCCGGAGATGGCCAGCACATGCAACACGCCGGTGCGGGTGTAGGCGTCCCACTCGGCACGGTCGAGCGCGTTCGAGTCGCCGAGGAGCAGCGCTTTTCCGACGGGAGCCTGAGCGTCACCGAGCGACGTGTCGAGTGCGGACGCCGACCGCTGCCGCACCCAGCCGAGCACGCGGTTCAGGTTCCAGCCGGCGTTGAGTCGAACCACCGCGGCGGACGTGTCGCTCACCCGCAGGTCGCCCCGCCAACCGCGGTCGAGGTATTCGTCTCGAAAGTCGCGCTCGCCCGGACTGCCCGGCGCGTCGGGCACGTGAAACCGCCCGACGGCTTGCACCGTGTCGCCGGCCCGCAGGCCGTTCAGCGGAAGCGAAGTCGGGTCGTCGCGGGCCACCCACAACCGCACGCGGCCGGTGCAGGGCTGCCACCCGGCCGTTGTGTCTACCTCCATCAGGTCCAGAGCGGTCACGTCGATGTCGTTCCGGCGGGGCGGGGCGAGCGGGTCGGTGGTGTTCGCCCGGCGGGTGAACGGCTCTTCGGCCAGCGTGCCCCGCACCTTCAGAATGACCGGCTCCGGGCGGGCGAACTGGGCCACGTCGGTCGGCGGGAACTCGTGCCGGTGGGCGTGGTGCAGGAACGCCGCCAGCCCGCCGCACGCCACCCACACCCACGCCAGCGCCCACTCGCGGGTGCGGAACACGAACCACCCGACCAGCCCGCCGAGTGCCACTGACAGCCCGATGACACTCGGCACGCCGACGTACCGATCCGCCACCAGCCCGACCGTCGCGGCCACGGCCACGGGCACCAAAGGGGCAGCCACGAACTCCCGCCACGGGGACGGCGGCGGCACGTCCGGCAACTCGTCGTCGGCGAGCGGATCGGGGGCGGTACTCATGCGGTTAAATTAGCCCGACGCGCGAGCGAGGGGCCAACCGCCGATCCAAGAAGCAGTGAGCGAAACGCCGCCCGTCAGTTCCCGGTTGTCCGCGTCGGCGG
>JANNQE010001149.1:0-2316 GCA_031441625.1 Planctomycetia bacterium | reverse complement strand
GCGACCGGTGAGCAACTCGTACAGGATTGCGCCGAGCGAATACACGTCAGCCGGGGCACCGACCGCCCTCGCAGTGCCGGCCTGTTCGGGCGGCATGTAGCTCGGCGTACCCATCACCGCCCCGGTGTTGGTCTGCGAGTCCGAATCCATCCGCTTGGCGATGCCGAAGTCCGCGACCTTCGGAGTGCCGTCGGCGGCGAGGAGGATGTTGGCCGGCTTGAGGTCGCGGTGGACGATCCCGGTGGCGTGGGCGTGGGCCACCGCCTGAGTGAGCGGTGCGAGCAGCCGGGCGGCGCGGTTCGCGTCCCAGGGCGTGCCGTCGAGCCGGGCCGCCAGGCTCCCGCCCGCGAGGAACTCGCACGACAGGTACGCGCGGCCGTCGGCCTCCCCGGCCTCGAACAGTTGAACGATGTGCGGGTGCGACAGTTTCGCGGTCGTCTCGATCTCGGCCTTGAAGCGGGCGCGGGCGACCGTCCCGGCGAACTCGCCCGCCAAGATCAGTTTCACTGCGACGATGCGGTTGGTCGCGAGCTGCCGGGCGCGGTACACGCGGCCCATCCCGCCTTGGCCGACCGATTCGAGTACCTCGTACCCAGGGATCACCGGGGCCGGCTGCGACTCGGCACCGCCCTCTCGGGACGCGAACGTGTCGGTGCCGTCCGGGCTGCCCAACGAGCGCGTGCCGCCGTCGTCCGCGTGCGATTGCGTCTGGATCTGGTCAGCACCCGCCGGTGCCTGCGTGCGGGTCTGGTCGTCGGGCATACGCACCTCAAACTGCACGGACGTGGGTGGCAAGAGGAACCCGACAGGGGCGTAACGGCCGCCGGTCGGACGATCCGCCGACCGTTACGGGTCCGGCAGTTGAATTGTATCCGGCGGGCTCCGGTCGGGCAGTCCCGGTAGCCGCTCGATGCGGCCCCGTCGGGCAGCGGTCGGCTCCCCGCCGAGGGTGCCGGGTTAGTGGGATCAACAGGTTGGGCGACATCGTGAGCACTCGAAAAACGGTGTCACCAAAACACTTGTTTAAATTCTCGACTCGTGCCATTCTGGGCTGGGTAGAAGTTCACGTCTTGACCTCCCGACTTTCTCGGGAGGTGAAGCGCACGAAAGGTTTTTTTCGTGGCGTCGCCTCCTGTACCAACAGGGGAGACCCCATGTCCGCACAGTCCGCTCTGGTCCTGCACCGCGGGGCCCGTCAGGTTTCGGTCGACGAGCTGAACGAGGTGAAGGCACCCGCGGCCGTCGGCCGCTGGTTCCCGCTCGCCCACACCGCGGTCCTGGGCCGCGTCAAGGAGACGCTCGCCGAGGCCGGGTTCGAGGTCAAGCGGGAGGCGCTCGCGCGCTCCAAGCTCGACGCCCGGTTCTTCGGCGTCCTCGACCTCGGCACCCCGCTGTCGGCGGGTGTGAGCCTGTCGGTCGGGGTGCGGAACAGCTTCGACAAGTCGTTCCCGCTCGGGTTCTGCGCCGGGTCGCGGGTGTTCGTCTGCGACAACCTGGCGTTCCGCTCGGAACTGCTGGTGAAGCGCAAGCACACCCGGCACGGCGAGCGGCGGTTCGCCAACGACATCGCGGGTGCGGTCGTCAAGCTGAACCAGTTCCGGGAGGACGAGGGGCGGCGGATCGCGGCGATGAAGGTGACGGACGTCACCGGGGACCGGGCCGACTCTCTGATCCTGAGCGCTTTCGAGAAGGGCATCGTCACGACCCCGCACCTGCCGAAGTTGATCCGGGAGTGGCGGGAGCCGAAGCACGAGGAGTTCGCCGACCGGACCTACTGGTCGCTGTTCAACGCGTTCACGTCGGCGCTCGGCGACCGGGCGCGGGCGAACCCGCACCTGTACGCGACGCTCACGATGCGGCTGTCGGCGCACCTGATGCCGCCGGCGCTCGCGCTCGCGGCCTGACCCGACACCGGCTCCCGGAACGGAACCGGGAGGTAGAACCCGGCCGGCGATCTCGCACGACGCGGGGCCGCCGGTCTTCACGTTTTCCGACACACGGTGGGAGGGGCACAACGTCCCGCTCACCATACCCACGGGAGGTTACTGACATGGGCCGGAAGAAGACGCAAGACGATCAGGAGTCGGTCGGGCCCGCGGAGGCAGCGATCGCAGATCCGGTGTACGTCGCCGACAGCGGCGCGAGCCGCCCGGTCGGGAGTCACACGGGTCCGCGGTCGGTGCCCCGCGAGAACGGTCCGCACCGGAACGGGAACGGCGGCGCGCGAGTGCCCCCAGTCCACGCCGTCCAGTGCGGCGATCCGCGGGGTCGTGTGGCGCAACACGGGTTCTGATGGCGAGTGGTTCAGCGTGTCGA
>JANNQE010001148.1:0-1793 GCA_031441625.1 Planctomycetia bacterium | reverse complement strand
GCCCGGACGAGCGCGCCCGGGTTCGCGCCGAAGCGCAGGCCCTGCTCGCCGCCGTCGACTCGCTGTAGCCGCGGGGCTCAGGACTTGGCGCGGTGACGGTGGACGGCCGGTCGGCGACTGTTTCGTAGTTCACCCTCACCCCTAACCCCTCTCCCACAACCGGGAGAGGGGAACCCGCGTTATGCCCATCCTCCTCGTCCTACTGCTGGTCGCCTCGGTGTGGGACGTGAACTGGCCGGCGGCCGTCGTGCCGCTCGACCCGTCGCTCACCGTCGCCCTCACCGCCGGGCTGGTCGGGCTGTCGGTACTCGCCTCGCTCGCCGTCAGCGTCCGTACCGCCGTCGTGCTCACCCGCCACCCCGACCGGCGGGCGAAGGCCGCCCGCTTCTACGGCCGCTGGCGCACGGTCGCCTTCTACCTGAACATCGGCATCGCCGTCGCCGCCCTCTTCGCCCTCGGCTGGGGCCACTGGGTGCGGACCACGTGCGTCGAGGACATGACGACGGTCATCGGCGAGGTGTTCGTGCGGCACACGCACCGCCTGTGGCCGTTCGCCGAGCTGCTGGTGCCCGCCCCGTACCTGCTCACGCTGGCGCTCAACTGGCTCTGTTACTGGCCGGCCGAGCGGGCGCTCTTCCGGGCCAACCACCCCGACCGCCCGTTCTGGTCGCTGTTCGGCTTCTGGCTGAACAACGCCCGCCAGTTCTTCGTCACCGTCTTCCTGCCGGTGCTGCTGTGCGTGTGCCACCTGACCGCCACGCGGGTGTTCCCCGCCACCACGCAGCAGTGGTGGTATCAACTCGGCATGACGTTCTCCGCGCTCGCGCTGGCCTCGCTCCTGCCGCTCGTCATCCGCCCGCTGCTCGGGTTGAAGCGGCTGCCCGCCGGCCCCACCCGCGACCGCCTGGAGGCGACCGCCCGTCGGCTGGGGGTGCGGTTCACCGACCTGCTGCTGTGGCCCACCCGCGGGGTGATGGCGAACGCGATGGTCATCGGCCTCCTCCCGTGGGCGCGGTACGTCATCGTCACCGACCGCCTGCTCGAAGGGCTGGAGCCGGACGAACTCGACGCCGTGTTCGGACACGAGGCCGGGCACGCCCGGTACGGCCACCTGCCGTACTACATGCTGTTCCTGGCGGTGAGCGGCGGGGCGGTGTCCGGGCTGGCGCTGCTGGTGATCGAACTGCTGGTGCTGTGTGGGGTGAACCCGGAGGTGCCGGCGTGGTTCGGGCCGTTCTTGCCCCTGCCCACGCTGGCGGTCATGGGGGTGTACCTGTTTGTGGTGTTCGGCTGGCTGTCGCGGGTGTGCGAGCGGCAGGCGGACATCTTCGGCAGCCGGGCCGGCTCGTGCCGCGACCCGAACTGCACCGGGCACGACGCCGACACGGTACTGGTGGCCCGCGGGCGGGGGCTGTGCCCGAGCGGGCTGCGGGCGATGGTGCGGGCGCTTGACAAGGTGCTGGTGCTGAACGGGTGGGACGCCAGCCCGAAGCGGGGCAACCTGTTCCAGCGGGCGATGGGCTGGGTGCGGGCGTGGCAGCACGGGCCGATGACGATGCGGATGGACTACCTGCTCGGCCTGATCGACCGCCCGCAGTTGGCCGACCGGCACGACCGCCGGGCGTTCTGGTTCCGCGTGGTGCTGGTGCTGGTGCTGCTGGCCGTAACCGCGGCCGGGGCGGTGGTCGGCGGGCGGGAACTGCTGGAGATGGTGAAGTGAGGGGTTGAGGAGGTGATTGTAAGAGACCTCACCCCCCATCCCCCCTCCATGGCATGGAGAAGGGTTGTTCAAC
>JANNQE010001147.1:0-1566 GCA_031441625.1 Planctomycetia bacterium | reverse complement strand
GATGACCAGCCGATGGCCCTCTTCGTTCGGGAGTTGATCCGCCCGACTTACGCTTGCCGAAGTTGTGAATCGCAGGGCGACGACCCGCAGATCGCGAGGGCGTCGCTACCGCCGGAGCCGATCCCGAAGAGCGGCATCGGCAGCGGCCTGCTCGCCCACGTGATCGTGTCGAAGGTGGTCGACCACCTGCCGCTGCACCGCCAGGAGGGGATCCTCGCCCGGTACGGGTGGGACGTGCGGCGGTCCACCCTGTGCGACCATCTGCGGAAGTGCGGCGAGTTGCTGACCCCGCTCTACGACCTGATGCGGCAACGGCTGCTCCGGTCGTTCGCGATCCACGCCGACGACACGCCGCTGGTGCTGCTGCGGCCGCGCCGCACCGCGTATGCCTGGGTGTACCTCGGTGACGCCGCCAACCCGTACACCCTCTTCGACCTGACCGCCGGCCGCCGCCAGGAGTTCCCGCAGCGGTTCCTCGCCGGCTATCGCGGGTTCGTCCACGCCGACGCCTACGACGGGTACAACGCCGTCCACAACAACGTGCGGAATCTGGGGTGCTGGATGCACGCCCGGCGGTACTTCGTGGAGGCCGAGCCGAGCGACCCGCGGGCGGTCGAGGCCCTGGCCTTCATCCGCACCCTGTACGCCGTCGAACGCCAGATCCGGGACGAACGTGCCAAGCCCGGCGACACGTTCACCGACGCCGACGTGGTGCGGGTGCGGCGGACGCGGGCCGGGCCGATCCTCGCCGCGCTCGCCGACTGGCTCGAAGAGCACCACCGATCCGCGACGCCGAAGAGCCTGTTCGGGCAAGCCGTCGCGTACGCGCGGAACCAGTGGGCGAGTTTGGTCCGATACCTCGACGACGCGCGGTTCGCCATCGACAATGGGGCGGCCGAACGCGCCATCCGTCCGCTGGCACTCGGACGATCCAACTGGCTGCATGTGGGCGGCGACGGCGGCCTGAAGACCGCGTCCGTGCTGCTCAGCGTCTGTGCCAGCGCGACGCGACACCGCCTGAATCCGTGGTCGTACCTCCACGACGTGCTCGATCAATTCGCCGTCCGATCTGCCACCACCTGCCTGACCGACTTGCTACCGGACGTGTGGGCGAATGCTCACGGCAAGGTACGGCCACGGGCGGGCTGATGGCGACCGCCGGTCACCTCTTCTCCCGCGGTGGCGGGGCGACTCTCTTCGGCGTCGGATACTTCGCCCGCTCCACCCGCCGCTTCTTCACCTCGTCCGGCTTGTCCGTGGCGGTGTAGAACTCGATCAGCCGGTCGAGGGCCTCGGGGAGGCGGGGCTCGTCCCGCAACTCCAGCGAGTTCTCCCGCTGCTTCAGGCCCTCGTAGCCCTTGAGTAGCAGCGGCTCGGCCTCGGCGTACTTCTTCTGACGCAGCAGCGCCTCCCCGAGCAGCGACAGGGTCTCGAAGGTTGGCCACTGGTCGGGCCAGCTCTTCTCCCGGATGGTCACGCACTCCCGCAGGTGAGTTTCCGCCTCCGCCCATTTCTTTTGCGCAAGGTACGCTCGGCCGAGGCGGGCCAGCATGTCGGCCATGCTCT
>JANNQE010001146.1:0-7053 GCA_031441625.1 Planctomycetia bacterium | reverse complement strand
GGGGGGGGTGGGTGGTTGGTTACTCGGCGGCCCCCCGCGCGGGGGGGGGGGGCCCCCCGCCCCCAGGGGCGCGTGGGGGGGGGCCCCCCCCGCGCTCCCGACAATCGTGTCCACCCGACGGCGATCATCGAGCGCGACGTGACCCTCGGCCGCGGGACGAGCGTGTGGGACTGCGTCCACATCCGGCACGACGCCACCATCGGCGACGAGTGCATCGTCGGCGAGAAGACGTACATCGCCTACGGCGTGCGGGTCGGCCACCGCTGCAAACTGAACAGCTTCGTCTACGTGTGCGCCGGCGTGACCCTCGAAGACGGGGTGATGATCGCCGCCGGCACGGTGTTCACCAACGACAAGTTCCCGCGGGCGACCACACCCGACCTGCTCCAGCTTCGGCCGAGTGAACCCGACGACCACACCCAGAACACCACCGTGAAGGCCGGTGCCACCATCGGGGCGAACTGCACCATCGGCGGCGGCATCACCGTCGGCCGGTGGGCGATGGTCGGGATGGGAAGTGTCGTCACGAAGAGCGTGCCCGACTTCGCGCTCGCCCTCGGCAGCCCGGCGGTGCCCGTCGGAATCGTCTGCCGGTGCGGGCAACTGCTGCTGCGGCACCCGCCGCACGACCCCTCGGCGAACCGCGAGCTAAGCTGCCAGGAGTGCGGCCGACTGTACACTCACGCGGCCGGCGTCACCACCGAGCGGGAATGATGGCGAGCGAACACGTCGGGATCGTCGGCGGCGGGCTACTCGGGCTGTCGCTCGCCGACCGCCTGCGGACTCAGGGCCACCGCGTCACCGTGCTGGAAGCGGCAGCAGAAGTGGGGGGGTTGGCCGCGGCGTGGGACGTGGGCGGCGTCCGGTGGGACAAGTTCTATCACGTCATCCTGCTGAGCGACTCGCACACGCACGCACTGCTGAAGCGGCTGAACCTTCAGGACGAGTTCGTCGGCACCGAGACGCGCACCGGCTTCTACACCGACGGCAAGCTGCACTCGATGTCGAACAGCCTGGAATTCCTGCGGTTCCCGCCGCTGAGCCTGTGGGGCAAGTTCTGGCTCGGCATGACCATCCTGCGGGCCAGCCGCACGACCGACTGGAAGGCGCTCGAGCGAATCCCCGTCGTCGAGTGGTTAACGAAGCTGAGCGGGAAACGCACCGTTGAAAAGATCTGGCTGCCGCTGCTGAAGGCGAAGCTCGGCGACAGCTACCGCGACGCGAGCGCGGCGTTCATCTGGGCGACCATTCAGCGGATGTATGCGGCCCGCAAATCGGGCATGAAGAAGGAGTTGTTCGGGTACGTGAAGGGCGGGTACGGCCGCGTCCTCGACCGCTTCGCCGAAGTGCTGACCGCCGACGGCGTCGACATCCGCACCCGTTCTCCCGTCAAGCGAATCGACTCGCCCGCCGGCGTCGGCCCGCGGGTCGAGTTGGCATCGGGTGAGGTGCTCGCCTTTGATCGGGTGGTCTGCACCGCCGCCCCGCCGCTGGCAGAGAAACTGTTGCCCGACCTACGTGCCGAAGAGCACGACCGCCTGTCGGCCGTGAAGTATCAAGGCATCGTCTGCGCCTCGGTGCTGCTGAGGAAGCCGCTCGACCGCTTCTACGTGACCAACCTGACCGACCCGTGGGTGCCGTTCACCGGCGTGATCGAGATGTCGGCCCTGGTGGACCGCGCCGAGTTCGGCGGGCACAGCTTGGTCTACCTGCCGAAGTACATCGCCCCCGACGACCCGCTGATGAGCGAACCCGACGACAGCATCCGCGAGCGGTTCACCGCGGCGCTGGAGCGGATGTACCCGCACTTCAACCGGGCTGATGTGCTGGCCTTCCAGATCGCCCGCGTGAGGCACGTGTTCCCCATTCCCACGCTCGGCTACTCCGACCGCGTGCCGCCGATGCGCACGAGCCTGCCGGGGGTGTTCCTGGTGAACTCGTCGCAGATCGTGAACGGCACGCTGAACGTGAACGAGACGCTCCAACTGGCCGAGCGCGGGTTTCATGCTCTGTCCCCCTCTCCGATTAAGGGAGAGGGGTTAGGGGTGAGGGGGGAGGTTTCAGTATGACAACCCCTCACCCGCAACCCCTCTCCCTCAATCGGAGAGGGGGGCAACGGCCCCTGTGTAGCCTGTCCCTCGACCTGGACAACCTCTGGAGCTACCTGAAGACCCACGGCGACGCCGGGTGGGATCAGTACCCGTCGTACCTCGATGTCGTCGTGCCGCGGGTGCTGAAATTCCTGGGCGACCGCGGGCTGCGGGTCACGTGGTTCATTGTCGGTAAAGATGCCGACGCGGCGGAGCACCACCCGGTGTTGCGGACGATCACCACCGCCGGGCACGAGGTGGGCAACCACTCCTTCCACCACGAGCCGTGGGTGCACCTGTACTCGGAAGCCGAGATCGAGGCCGAACTCGCCCGCACCGAAGACGCCATTGAAGCCGCCACAGGTGTTCGGCCGGACATGTTCCGCGGGCCGGGGTTCAGCCACTCGCCGACGCTACTCGACGTGCTCGCCCGCCGCGGCTATCGGTTCGACGCCAGCACCTTCCCCACCTTCCTCGGCCCGCTCGCACGGCTGTACTACTTCGCCACCGCGAAGGGGCTGAGCGCGGACGAGAAGGCGAAGCGGAAGAAACTGTTCGGCAAGTTGTCCGACGGCTTCCGCCCGCTGCGGCCGTACAACTGGACTACTCCGAGCGGGTCGCTGCTCGAAATCCCCGTCACCACCATGCCGCTGTTCAAGGTGCCCATCCACCTGAGCTACCTGCTCTACCTGCACGGCTTCTCGCCGTGGCTGGCCCGCACGTACTGGCGGTTCGCGCTCGGGCTGTGCCGGGTGTTCCGCGTCGAGCCGTCGATCCTGCTGCACCCCCTGGATTTCATGGGCAGCGACGACACCGACCGGCTGAGCTTCTTCCCCGCCATGCGGCGGCCGAGTGCCGAGAAACTGACCGCCGCCGGCGAGTTCTTCGACATCCTGGCGAAACATTTCCACTGCGTGCCGATGGGCGAACACGCCGCCGCCATCGCCGCCCGCCGATCCCCTTCCCCGGTGCCGGCGTGAGCTGGTATCGGCGGCCCTCGGTGCATGTGATCGGCGTGCTGGCCGCATTGCTCGTCGCCCACTCGCTCACCGCCGTCGCGTCCGAACCGTTCTTCAACAACGACGAGACCAAGCACACGCTCACCGGCGTGTTCGTCGCCGACGCACTCCGCGACTTGCCGACCAGTGCCGCGAACCCGAAAGACTACACCGTCCGCTACTACTGCCAGTACCCGGCCATCGGCATCGTCACGTGGCCGCCGTTCTTCTACGTCGTGGAAGGGCTGGCCATGCTCGCCCTCGGCCCGTACTTCTGGGTCGCCCGGTTGTGCATCGCCGCGTTCGCGGCGGCGGCCGTGGTGTACGCCTACCGCTTCGCCCGGCTGATGCTCGATCACCCGTGGGCGCTGCTCGCCGCCGCCGTCACCGGACTGACGCCGACTGTGTTCGTGTACAGTCAGCGGGTGATGCTGGAGGTGCCGACGTTCGCGTGCGTGCTGGCGGCGGTGGTCCACTTTGAACACTTCCTGTCGGCGAAGCGCGGGCGGAACGCGGTCCTCGCGTGCCTGCTCGCGGCGGCGGCCGTGCTCACCCGCTTCGACGGCGTGCTGCTGCTCCTCTACTTCGGCATCCGACTACTTCGGACGTGGAACTTCGCTCTGCTCCTCCGCCGCCCGGTGTGGGTCGGTGCCGTCACCGCGGCGGTCCTGACCGTCCCGTACTACGTGTTCACGCTCACCGTGTACGGTGCCGGACTCGGTGCCGCCGCGACGAGCGGGACGACACCGGCCGGCAACGAGTTCGGCTGGCGCACGCTCGCTTTCTACTTCGCCGCCCTGCCCGATCAGGCAGGCGTGGGCGTAACCGTGGCCGCGGCGATCGGGCTGCTACTGACAGTGGCTTGTCACCGGCGGGCGACGGGGCCGGCGTTCGCGCTGCTGCTGGCCGTGTACCTGCTGTTCACTCCGCTCGCCGAACACGACGCCCGCCACTCGATTTACTGGCTGCCGGCGGTCGCCATGTGTGCCGTCCGCCCGCTCCAGGCGCTGTGGGAAAAGCGTCGGCGGTGGTGCGCGGTGGCGGGGGTGCTCGCCCTGCTCGCGACGGTGATGTGGCACGTGAACGACCAGAAATTCCGCTACGTGTTCGGCTACTCGGACGCGGCGAAGTGGGTGATCGACCACAGCACGTCTGAGCGGCCGATCCTGGTGGACGGCGAACTGGCGTCGTCGCTGGTGTACCACACGCGGCTGCACGACCCGGCCCGGCGGGTCTGGGTCTTGCGTGCCGACAAGGTGGTGTACAACCAGTTCTCGGACCCGAGCACCGGCTACCGACAGTACGCCAAAACCGAAGCGGAAGTGCTCGAACTGCTAGAAAAGTGGGATCCGGAGTACGTCGTGATTGAAGACCCGCAACCGGACTTCCACGACGTGCCGGGGTCAGAGTTGTTGAAGGCAACACTCAAGAACAACAGCGGGGAGGGGAAGCCGTTCGAGGCGGCCGAGCGGTTCCCCCTCCGCACGAACTACGACCGCTACTACGAGGCCGGGGCGACGCTCGTGGTCTACCGTAAGAAGCACCGCAACCCGTCTGCCACCGCCGACGTGCGACTCGAACTCGTCGGCCTCGGCTGCACCGTCGGCACCACCCGGCCGTGACAACGGGCTGTCACTTCATCGGGTCTGGGTTTGGAACCGGCACCTGCCGCCCTGCACCATCCTTCGGGTCAGGCTGCTTCTGCGGCTCTTGCGGTGGTGCCTGGATTTGCTCGCCCACCGCCCGCCGCTTCTGCTCCACCAGCGCCGGGTGGATGGCCGTGACGTACACCGCCCCCACGATCGCCAGTCCGCCCGCCGCGAGCAGGGCGAGGACCGCCCGCCCCCGCCACCCGAACATGTCGAACAGGCTGAGCACGATCTGGAGCGACAGCCCCAGGCCGACCACCCCGCCGGTGGCCATGATGCACTGAGCGAACACCGGCCCCCAAGGCAGATCCAGGCGGGCGAGCCACCAGCAGCTCACGTCCGCCACCTGCGCCACCAGCACGACCGGGGCGAGCACCCCGCGGACGAGACGCGGGTGACTGCTGATCGAGTAGACCAGACCGGTCAGGGCGAACAGGACGGCGAAGCTGAGGGCGTGGGCGTGCGTACTCTGCACCAGCTTGCTCGTGCCCATGGTGGCCGAACTGCCCACCCACTTCTTGCCGAGCGCCTCCCGCGGGGTGTCCTCGGTCGCCGGGGTGATGTACGGCTCCAGTTTCTCGAAGGTGGACAGGTTCGGCTGCTGGGCGCGGTCGCCGTGGCACCGCACGCAGCGGTCCTTGATGATGCACGCGATGCACACTTTGCCCTCGGTCACGTACTCCTCCGGGATGGGCTGGCCCTTGAGGGCCGCCGGAAGCTCCATCGCGTCCGCCTCGTACACCGCCTTCCGCTGGTCGGCCGGCAGGTGGATGAACGCCAGCACGGCCAGCCGCTCCGCCTCGCGGGAGTCGTCCACCCTCTTCCGCTTCGGGTCGCTCGGCTTCAGCTTGATGACCGTCTTGTACCCGCTCGACTTGTCGAAGAACGCCGGGGTCATGTTCGACGCCCCCCACCCCTCCGAGCGGTGACCGGAGATCAGATCCTCGACGTGACTCTTCGGCGGGGTGCCGTCGAACTCCTCGAAGTAGCTGAACCGCTTGACCACGTCGTTCGGGGTGGGCAGCGGGCTGCCCTTCTGGTCCGAGTGGGCGATGTGCAGTTGCACGAGAGCGGAGAAGTAGCCCAGGCCGACGGCCGCGAGGAAGACGGTGAGCACCACTCGGGTGGCCAGCGGCAGTTGCCTCAGCGTCAGCCGCTGGCGCAGCAATGTGTCGGACATGACTCGGCTCCGTGTGATGCGACTCTCGAACGTGTTGACCGGCAGACTGACCAGTGTAACACGCGGACGGGTCAGTGGGAAAGGGCCTGTTCGACGGCGGCGATCACGGCCTCCCGCACGGTCGGCAGGTCGCGGTCGTCTCGCGCGCCGCTGGCCAGCTTGTGCCCACCCCCACCGAACTGCTCGGCCACTTTCGACACGTCCACCCGACTCCGCGCCCGGAAGCTCACTTTCGTGCCCCCCTCGGGCTGCTCGATGAACACGAGCGCCACCTCCACACCGTCCACCCGCCGCGGGTAGTCGATCAGGTCTTCGGTGTCGCCGGGTACGGACCCGGTGTCGGCGTAATCGGAGAGGACGATTTCGGTGAAGCAGATCTGCCCACCGGCCCGCGTCTGTAACCGTTCGAGTGCCACGCCGAGCAACCGCAGGCGGGCGACCGGGGCGCACTCGAACAGTTGCTCGTACAGCGGCGGCGGGTTCGCCCCGGCCGTCACCAACTCGTGGGCGAGGGCGAAGGTGGCGGCGGTGGTGTTCGGGTGACGGAACCAGCCCGTGTCGAGGGCGAGCGCCATGAACAGTTTGTGTGCCGCCTTCGCGGAGAGCGGTGCGCCGAGAGCGCGGATGATCTCATATGACATGCGGCCGGTCGCCTCGGCGGAGGTGTCCACCAGTTGCAGGCCGCCGAGATCGTCTTGCGTGCGGTGGTGGTCGACGACGGCTTTCGGCACGCTGAGCGTGCGCATGAACGGGCCGAAGTCGCCGAGTTGCCCCCACGTGCCGGTGTCCATGACGATCACAGCCCCGACGTTGCGGAAGCGGTCGGCGGTGGCGGCGGTGAACTGCTCGATGACCTTCTCGTCGGGGTCGAGGAACTGATACCGCGGCGGCAGCTTGCTGGCGATGACGACGCGGCTGCGCTTGCCGATGGCGGTCAGGGCGTCGTGCAGGGCGAGTTGCGACCCCAGGCCGTCGGCGTCCGGGCGGATGTGCGTCATCAGCAGGATGTCGTCGTTCGCGTGAATCAGTCGGACGAGCGGGGACCAGTCGAGCGGCATCGCGGGTACTCGGGCGGTGGAGTCCAATTATAGCTGGAACCGGGAACGCAGTGACCGGGTGGACGAGTTGCCACCCGG
>JANNQE010001145.1:0-3024 GCA_031441625.1 Planctomycetia bacterium | reverse complement strand
CCGTCGAACCCGGCGCCGGGCACCGTTTCGGCCGATTTGACCGTCTGCGAGTCGATGCTCAGGAGGGACGGATCGGGGTCTCGGCCGTCGCCCACCCGCACCCGCGCGGCCAGCGCCCGCTGCACCCGCTCCCACGTGCCCCGGCGGGCGAACGTCTCGTGCCAGTCGTACACCGTCTTCCACGGGATGCCGAAGTCCTTCGGCAGCATCTTCCACTGGCAGCCCGTCTTCAACCGGTACGACATGACATTGATGGCGTGCCGCAGGTTGGTGGTGATGGGCGCGCCGGACGTGTTCGGCGGGGGCAGCAACGGGGCCGCAATCGCCCACTGCTCATCCGGTCAGTCGGTGTCATAGGTGGTGTGATTCTTGGACGTATCAGGCGGCACAGAATCGGGGGAGTATGGCATCGGCGGCATCCATGCGAGGGTTGTCAGGGGGACCGACCGAGGGCCAAAATGCCAACCCCAGACGGCCGCGTCAACCCACCTTCAGGAACCGGCTCTGAGCAGGGTGAGGTGATCCCGGTCGTGTTTCGAGACGTCGCGAAGGGTGGGGTCGATGAGTGCCTCGCACACGAACCCCTCGGACCGCTGGTGCCCGGAAAGCCCCTGCTGTTGGTGGGGGAAGCGAAGAGGAGCGACCTGGACGCCGGCTGGGGGCAAGCGCTGGCCGGCATGCTCGCCGCCCGCAAGTTGGACGGCGACTCCGAGCAGGTGTTCCACGACATCTCCACCACCGGCCGAGTGTGGGCGTTCGGCCGACTGGTCGGGAACACCTTTACCGAAGACCCCCGCCCGTTCGGGGTGGACGACTCGGGGCAGTTGGCCGGCGCGCTGCACTTCGTGTTCGCCGCCTGCCGCGACCAACTTTCCACCCTCCCGCCGGCCGTCGGGTAGACTGTCGGCACCCCCCCGAGGCCCGCCATGACGCCCGACGACATCTCCCGCCGTCTGTTCCTCGGCGTCGGGGCCGCGACCGCGGCTCTGACTGCAAGCCAGGCGCGGGCCGACTCCCCGCCGCCGTCGCAAGGGCTGGCCAAGCTGATCGAGAAGCTCGACCCGTACTTCACCCCGGCGGCCGATTTCAACGACGTGTCCCGCGGCAACCCGATCCCGCACACGCTGCCCGCCGACAAGAAGAAAGAGGTCGGGCTGACCCGCGACACGTGGAAGTTGGAAGTGCTGTCCGACCCGGACAAGCCGGCCACGCTGGGCAAACAGTTCACGAAGAAGGACGGCACCGCACTCGACTTCGCCGCCCTGGTCGAACTCGGCAAGACGAACGCCGTGCGGTTCGCCAAGCTGATGACCTGCCTGAACCTCGGCTGCCCGCTCGGCATGGGCATCTGGGAAGGGGTGCCACTCCGCGACGTGGTGTGGTTGACCAAGCCGACGGCCAACTTGCGGCGGGTGTTCTACCACGGCTACCACAACGACGACCCGAAGCAGGTGTTCCGCAGTTCGCTCCCGGTGGGCCGCGTGCTCGAAGACCCGGACGACCTGCCGCCGGTCATCCTGTGCTACAAGCTGAACGGCGAGTGGCTGAGCGCCGAGCGGGGCGGGCCGGTGCGGGTGCTGGTGGCGGAGGGGTACGGGTTCAAGTCGGTGAAGTGGCTGACCACGCTCACGCTCAGCAACCTGCCGCACGCGAACGACACCTACGCCGAGCAGAACAACGACATCGACAGCCCGCTGAAGACGTTCGCCGCCACCATCAGTGTGCCGACGATGACGACAGCCGACACCGCTCTGCCGATCACCGGATATGCCCAAGTGGGTGTGTCCGGGCTGTCGAAGGTGCAGGTGTGGCTGTCGCCGAACGGCAAGGCGTGGCCGGCCGACGACCCGTACTTCACGAAGGCACCCTGGACCGACGCGACCGTCCTGCCACCGCCGAAGGAGTGGGGGCTGAAGTTGCCCGACGACCTGTTCGGGTTCGAGAAGGGCAAACCGAAGGCGTGGCCGATGAAGCTGTCGAAGGCATACTGGGCCGCGGAGTTGCCGGGCGTGGCGGCCGGCGAGTACACGCTGCGGTGTCGCACCATCGACGGCAAGGGGCAGGCGCAACCGATGCCCCGCCCGTTCAAGAAGTCCGGGCGGTGCGACATCGAGGCGGTGAAGGTGGTGGTGAAAGGGTGAGCCCCGTCACCACCCGTCAGCCGGCCATGAGCGGTTCGAGGGGCCGCGAGCGGTGCAGGATGAGCCACTCGGCGTTCTCGTCGAGCGCCTGCAACCCGACCTGATACAGCAGATCCTGGATGGCCTTCACCCGCTCGCGGAACAGGTGCAGGTCGTTCGCGGTCAGGGCGGCATCGGCGGCGGACAGGTGGCCCAGCAGCCGCCGGCCGGCCGCCTGGTACATGGCCCACATGCTCTCGTACTGCCGGGCGTGCTCGGCCATCAGGTGCCGCTCCGGCCACGTGTACGCCAGCGCGCCGCACACGAGCAACGCGCCGATCATGACCGTCCACCACACCAGCGGGTCCGGCATCAGGTCGGAACGCTCCCCCAGCCAGTGACAGAGCGGGAACGACAGCAGACTGCCGGCCACGCCCAGGGCGATCACGTTGATGTACCGATAAAGCAGGTACCGCTTCTCCCGCCGGGCCTTGTCGTACGTCTGATCGCCGTGCTTCACCTCCCAGATCCAGTCGTGCATGAACAGGAATTCCCACACCCACACGAACCCGCCCTGGCACGCCTCCAGCAGCCCGTCCTTCCGCCAGCAGTTCGGCCGCGGGAACCCGTGGTGGTGCCCGCCGGTCCGCTTCCGCCGGTACGCCCACACCGACCCGCCGGCCCACAGGAGGGCGAACAGCACGACGACCACGGCCGCCGCCGCGAACGCCCAGGGGTCACAACAGGGGGTCGTCAGCACGCCGGGGACGACGCGCGCGAACACCCAGAAGAGGATGTTGAAGATGCCCGTCACGGTGAGCGTCACCCCGAACCGCTTCCAGAACCGCTCCGACCGATGCTCCTCGTACCCCGCGCGTTCCATCCACCCGGTCTGGGCGTTTCG
>JANNQE010001144.1:0-14315 GCA_031441625.1 Planctomycetia bacterium | reverse complement strand
GGCTTGCCCCGGCAGCAGGTGCCGGATCCGCTCCCAGTGGGCGTCACACAGGTCGTGGCGGCTGAACATGACTGCCTCGGCACGGGAAATTGGCTGCCCCGCCATCGCAGACCGCCTACGTTCAGTCAACACGACCTAGGCCTACTCGCCCGGATTAGACCAACTCGCTGAGTACGTCTAATCCAGAAGGCGCGCGGGGGTTACGCTCCCCACTCCGTAGGAGCGTAAGCAGTCGGACGGCCCCTGTCAAAACGAAACTCGGTGAATACTGGAAGTGCGATCGGAGCGACCGCGACCCAGGCGACCAAAGAGGCCTTTACGCCGAACTTATGATTCGCCTGCGCCCTCGCAGCCGATCACCGGCGGATTGGCCCGTTCGGGTCCACCTCGCGGCTTCACCGCCGAGGCTACCCGCGCGGCCGGCGGTTGTCAAAGGTTCGGGATCGATTGCGCCGGAGGGTTGCGCCGCCGAACGAGTGGTTGGCACCGTGTCGGTGCCCGCTCCGTGGACGATTCGCAACCGTCCGCGGGTTCGTCACTTGCGGGCGGGGAGACGCTGATGCTGGTCAACTCGGTGACGGTGACAGTCCAGGTGCGGTCGTTGTAGTCCCAGTCGGGCGGCATCCCCGGCATGAGCGCCAGGTCTTCCAGGTGCAGTACATACTGCCCGGCAGTGGCGGTCGTCGTGCTGATGTAGAACGGCAGGTGGGCGGTGGTCGTGGTGGCGATCGCTTCCGGGTCGGGCGAGTAGTTCGCCGATTGTCCGCCGACGCTGGCGGTGATGGTGTTCACCAGCGCCGCTTGAGTGGCCGCGATGGGGGTGGCGGCGGTGATGACCGCCTTGCCATCTTGCATCGGCAACGTGCCGTCGAGAGCAATGCCGCCGGTGAACGTGGCCGCACTTTCCCCCACATCACCGGCGGACGGGCTGAGCAGTCCGACCGCGTACACGGCGGGCACCTCGCGTCCTTCCAACTGGGTGAGGACCGGACGGAAGTTATTCTGAGGGGGTGGGCGAGTGTTTGCGGCTCATGGTGCGTATCCACTGCCGTTGCTTGAATGTAAAAATCTTAAACCAGCAGGTCAGTCGAACGCAAACAGATTCCGGGAAGAATTCGCGGAGTCGTCACGATCCGGAATGGTTTCAGTGAGTCCGCCCGGCACTCCGTATCCGCCGTAAGTGCTTGGCCGGCATGGGTGGTTCTACGATTCGGAAATGGTTCCACGGAGGGGTGGGGGGGTGCTGGAAAGAACCATCCGCGGGGTGGCCGTCGTGTTTCCCGCCAACGCCCACGGCGGGCAGTTCGTTACACCCTTCGACTGGCGGCCCCGCCCCGATCCGCCGCCGGCGAACTGGACGACCTAAACTCCGGTGGATACCGTGGTACGGCGGGAACATTACCCCCAGCCTGAACCACCCACCCGGCCGTGTCGCGTGCCCCCGGACCAGGATCCGCCTCGCCCCAACCCCTCCGGGACCGGGGAAGAGTCCGAATGGATAGCGGCCGCCCAGGCGGGGGACCGTGCGGCCTTCTCGCGGGTGGTGGGGGTGTACTACGAGCGGCTGTTCCGCTGGCTGTTCCACCTGACCCGCGACCGCCACCGGGCCGAGGACTTGACGCAAGAGACGTTCCTGAAGGCGCTCGCGGCGGTGAAGTCGTTCCGGGCGGGGAGCAACTTCCGGGCGTGGCTGTTCCGCATCGGGCACAACAACTTCGTCAACTTGAAGCGGTCGGAACGGAAGTCCACGCAGCCGCCGGACGACGAGCCGCCGACGGCCGACACCGCCGCCGGCCCGATGGCGACGGCCGCCGACCGCGAGACGCTGGCGAAGGTGGCCGCGGCGATTCAGGAGTTGCCGACCGACTTCCGGACGGCCTTACTCCTGCGGGCGGAAGAGGGCATGTCGTTCCGCGAGGTGGCGGCGGTGCTGAAGATCACCGAAGAGACGGCCCGCTGGCGGGTGTTCAAGGCGCGGCAGAAGTTGGTGAAAGTGTTGTCGCCGGATGTGTTCCCGGACGACGGGAAGGAGGGTTGACGCGATGACCTGCGACGTGGCCCGCAACCGACTGCTCGCCCTGCCGGACCCGATGCGTCCGACGGACGACCTCTTGCCGCACCTGGGCGGCTGTGCCGCCTGCCGGACGGTGCAGGCCGAGGCGGTGCGGCTCGACGGGCTGCTGAAGCGGCTGCCGGTGCCGGCGGTCGCGCGGATGGAACAGTTCCTGAACGACCTGGAAGCCGACGGCCCGGTCATCCGCACGCGGCCGGTGGTGCCGAGCACGCTGACCGGCAGCGGGGCGTTCAAGCCCGTCACGAAGTGGCTGAAGCGGGTCGACTGGCGGTACGTCGGCGGCGGGGCGGCGGCGTGCGTGGTGCTCGCTCTGGGGGTGTGGTTCCTCGCCCCGCGGAACAACGTTGTTGTCAAAGTGGACCCGCCGGAGAAGGCGCGGTCGGAGCGGCTGGCCCGCATGGTGAAGCACACGAACGAGCTGGCCACCACCGCCCGCCAGCCGCACGAGCGGGTGGGCGTGTACGCCGACTGGACGGCCGACCTTAAAGGGGAAGTGTGCGACGTGTATAAGGTGGCCGACCGCGACGACATGAACGCGCTGGCCGGCCAGTACGAGCGGGTGGTGAGCGACGGGGTGGTCGGTCAGGCGCAGATGATCGAGGACGGCAAGTTGACACCGGGTGAACGGAATCAGGTGTTGACCGCCGCGATGAAGACGCTCGGCGACGCCGAGACGGACGCCACCCGCCTCGGTGCCGACGCCCCGCCGAACGCCAAAGACGCGCTCACCCGTATCGCCAAGACCGCCCAGGACGGTCGCCGCGAGTTGACCAAGATCGCCCAAGGAAACCCGAAGAAGGGGCAGCCGTGAGAACCCGCCCGCTACTCGTGTTCGCCGCGCTCGCCGTCCTCGCCGCCTGGGTGTCGGCCCAACCCGGCTTCGCGCCGACCGCCGCCGACAGCCTGCGGATGCTGAAGGCCAACCGCGGGCTGTACGACGAGTTGACCAGTTCCGCGCTCGCCCTGTCGAGTCGCAACACCTCGCTCGACCGCGCCGACGAGTGCCGCAAGGTGGCCGACCGGCTGGCCCGTGAGGCCCGCGAGGCGGTGGACCGCAAGGACGCCGACCGCCTGGCCGAGGTGAGCGACCACCTGCACGCCGTCACGGCCGACGGGCTGGCCCCGAACCTGACCGACGCCCGCCGCGACATCGCCCCGCGGTCGCCCGACTTCCAACGGCTGCAAGAAGTCCATCAGGAGGCGTTCGACAGCCTGACCCGCACGGTCAACGCCGTCCCCACCGACGGCGCGCTGGGCACGTCGAAGCGGGCGCAGGCCGCCCGCGAGAAGTTGGCCGCCGCCGCCGCCCGCATCGGTCCGCCCCCGGCCGACAAGTAGCCGGCCTCACAGAGGCTGGCCATAGCAGAACATCAACTCAACCTGGCATCACACGTACACCACCTTGCCCGGCAGGTGCTTCTCCAACTCTGCCCGGCCGCGGGCGTCCACCGTCGGTCCGGCGATCTCCAACCGCTCCAGACCGCCAGCCGTGAGTGCTTTCGCCAGCCGGCTGAGGCCGTGCGCCGGCAGGCCGACGAACATCGGCTCGCCGTCCACGTTGAAGAAGTCCATGTCCAGCAGGTTCGCCCGCAGCGAGCGGACCACCAGCCGTAGCTGCCGCAGTTTGGGCAGCGTCGGCCACCGTGTCAGGGCACCCAGCGCCGCCGCCCACCCGTTCGGGTCGGGGGCCGGTACCGCCACCGGGATGACCGCCGGCGGGGTCGGCTCGGACGGCGGCGGCGCGCCCACCCGCCGGGCGACGAGCACCGGCCCGCCCACTGGCTTTGCCACCGGGATCGGGCGCGACGCTCGCGGGCGGTCCTCGTCGTCGTCCCGACGGTCCCGCGGGCGGCGGCGGGGCGGCTCCTCGTCCGGGTCGGGCGGCGCCTTGTACGGCTCGCCGGTCATCGTCTTGCGGTTCAGGCAGAGGGTCAGGTCGGTCACGTCGGGCAGGCCACCGCCGGCAGCGAACGCGGTCAGGGCGGCCGGCGACAGCGGGAAGTCGAGGGCGAGTGTGCTCACCCACCGCCACGGCGGGGCGGCCGACAGGTGCCCGGCGAAGTCGGCGTTGCCGGCCGCGTGCTGGACGGTGAGCGAGGTCAGGTTCGCTCCCATCACCCCGCCGGCCAGTCGCCCCATCACCTCGGCATAGCTCTGGTAGAACTCCTCCCCGGCCGTCGCCAACTCGTCAATGAAGTCGAAGTCGAGCACCAGCTCCCGCAGCTCCGGCGTCTCGGTGGCCGCCATGGCGGCGATGTGGTTCGTGTCCTTGACGGTCAGGTGCAGTCGGCGGACCGAGCGGATCAGGTCGGACGCGGCCAGCGTGTTGCCCATGTCGTGGCGGATGAGCACCTCCACCGACGGCACCCCCGCCTCGTGCGCGGCCACCAGCGCGTGGTACATGCTCGTGCTGAATTGCAGGTCGAGTGCCAGCGTGCCGACGCCCCGCAAGTGGTCGGCCGTCAACCAGAACTCCCCGGTGCCTTCTTCCGACTCGACCAGCACGAGCCGGCGGGCGGGGCCGACCTTCAGCCACTTTTCCACCACCGGGCGGACGGCGGCGGCGGTCGGATCGACCCAGAGTTCGTCGGCGAACCCGCACCAGAAGATCAGCCCGCGGAAGCCGGCCGGGAGCCCCTTCGGGTCGCCGACGGTCACGCTCGTGTGCCCCCAGGCGTAGGGCCAGCCGAACCGCTTGGCCCACGCGGGTGAGCACGCCCACGCCCCGTCAGAAGCCGCCCTTGTCGGTCGCCGGGGCGGTCAGCCCGATGCGGGCCGTGGCGTCCATCACCCACCCGTTGCCGTGCGCCTCGAACAGCTTCTTCACTCGTGCGGCGAGGTCTTCCAGCCGCTTCAGGTCGGGTGCCCGCTGCCGCTCGGCCGTCAGGTCGTCGGCGAACATGACGGTGAACGCGTCCTTCATGGCCGACGACCACAGCTCCCAAGTAGGCACGTCGGGCGACTGCGGGCCGCCGCGGGGCGGCACCAGCCGCGCGTACTCGCACTGCGCGCGGATGAACTCCGCCCGCTTGGCGTCCGCAGGCTGGCCGGTCTCGTCCAGGAAGTCGGCGTACACCAGCCGGACGAGCGTGTCGTCCGGGTTGGCGGACACGGCCTGGAGCAGCGCGGATCGGTCGGCCATCTCTTGCCCTCCGTGCGACGGACGGATTCGTCACCCGATGAACGTGCCGGTGGTGAACAGTTTCGTCATGCCCCTTTGCACGAAGGCCGCCCACACCCCGCCGGCCGCCACCGGCAGCAGCACCCACCACGCCCGCATCCACTTCGGCCCGTCGCTTAGCACCGACCCGGCGACGACGGCCATCACCGCGTGCCACGTCAGGGCGAAGCGGTCGAGGCTGGAAAACCCCCGCGACGAGTGCGACACCACCGGCAGGGCGAACAGGCACGCCGCCGCCACCAGCAGCGGCACCCGCACCCGCCACCCGGTCGACCCGCACCGCACCGCGATCACTTCCAACACCGCCAACAGCAGGAAGTGGAACACCGTCAGCGGGAAGGCCATCCGGCTCAGGGCTTCGGGGTCGTTGTGGCAGGTGTACAGGTCGGCGAGCCTGTGGTCCCACGTCTTCATCCGGAAGAACGCCAGCCAGTCCGGGTGTACGTCCCAGCCGGTGCGGTGGGCCACGGCGAAGGCGTCCCACCGGCCGAACGCGAAGTGCAGGTAGGCGAAGTACGCCACCGCCCCGACCGCCGCCAGCAGCGCGATCAGCCCGGCCCGCACCCACGGCCGCGGCGACCCGCCGCACGCCACGAGCAGCAGCGGCAGCACCACCACCGGCAGGCCGACCAGCCGCGAGCCGGTCATCAGCGCGCCGTGGACCGCGGCGAGGGCGAGCGCCGTCGGCCCGGCGCGGCGGCACCAGTAGACGAACCCGAGCAGGCCGAACAGGAACGTCGATTCGGAATAACTGGCGACGAGAAACACGAACGTCGGGTGGGTGGCGAACAGGGCGGTAACAAACACGGCGACGGCGGGCGTCACCCGCAGTTGTCGGAGCAACAGCATGAAGTACGCCCACACGCCGACGCACGCCAGCTGGCTCACAACAAGCAGCGAGGCGGGAATGTCCAACCCGCTGGCGGCCTGCACCCCGCCGGCCGCGAGCGGGTACGCCGGGTAGAAGGCGAGGTTGCCGGGGTCGGCCTTCGTCGGCTCGGGCGGCACGTGATACCCGACGGACACGACCGACGCGAACCAGCCGCCGTCCCACTGGTACAGGCTCCGCCACCCGTCGCCCACGGTCGGCTCGCCGCTGGCGAACGCGGCCAGGCCGATCTGCACCAGTGTGAGCAGCACGGCGGCCGGGGCGATCACCCAGGCGGGGAAGGTGGGGCGGGGGTCGGTCATCGGCGACTCGGGAAACGGGTCGCGGTACGTTACTCGCCCCGCCCACGTGTGAGAAGTGGTGTTCCCATCACCCCGCGAGTGTATCCGGTTGATTTCTCAGTCCGAACCGCGGACAATGCCAGCGCCCCGAGCGAGGTGATTCGCATGGTCGTCGCCCCCGTCCGCGAGCTGTTCGAGCCGTTCTCCCGCACCCGTCAGCCCGAGCCGTGGGTGCGGCCGGAACTGATCGGCGGGGCACTCGTGAGCGCCTGGGAGCGGGTGAGCGCCGACACCCTGCGGGGGGGCGACGCCGAACCCCTGCACGCCACCCGCGACGACTACCGCACCGGCCTGCTCGCCGCCCTCCAACTGCTCGACGGCTACCTCACCCTGTCCGCCCGATCCGGCGACCCGGCCGACCGCCTCCGCGCCTCCCGCGACGAAATCCAGAAGCATTACGACTCCCTCTTCCCCCGCTGGCAGACGCTCGACGACCTGGAAGGCATCCTGCTCGAGCGCTTCACGCCGAGCAACGCGGAGTTGAAAGAGTTGGCGAAGAAAAACCCGCCGCCGGCGTCGTGGTGGGAGGAGACCAAGAACCCGTTCGCGCCGGAGGAGTCGCGGTGACGACTCCGCTTCAACAAGGTCGGATTGTGTGGGTCGAACTGCTCGACCCGCAGGGTCGCAATCCGAAGGTCCGCCCGGCCGTGATCCTGACCGCCACGCCGGAGATCCGCGACGACGGTGAGGTCGTGGTGGCAGCCGTTACAACTCAACTGGACATGGCACCGGCCGACGTGTGCGTCGAACTCCCGTGGCAGCGGGGCGGACACCCGCGAGAAATTGAACAGCCGCAACGTCGTGGTCTGTACTTGGCTGGTGACTGTCGCAGTGGGTGAGTTTCGGAGTACCGGTGGGGTAGTGCCACTCGCTCACATGAATCGCATCCTGGCAGTTGTCCGCCAGTTGAACACGCCACCCCCCGCGCCGCCGGTGCCGCCCGCTCCGCCGACTATGCCCTGACTCACCCCTCGAACAGGGCCTGCACGAAGGAGTCCGGGTCGAACGGGTCCATGTCCTCCATGCTCTCGCCGACGCCGACGAACTTGACCGGCAGCCCCACCCGGCTCTTGATCGCAAACACCGCCCCGCCCTTCGCCGTGCCGTCCAGCTTGGTCAGGATGATGCCGGTACACTTGACCGACTTGCCGAACTGTTCGGCCTGGGCGACGGCGTTCTGACCGGTCGTCGCGTCGAGCACCAGTAGCACCTCGTGCGGGGCACCCGGAATCAGTTTGGCCACGATGCGGTGGATCTTCTCCAACTCCCGCATCAGGTGCGTCTGGGTGTGCAGGCGGCCGGCGGTGTCCACGATGAGCACGTCGTACCCGCGGGCCTTCGCCCGCTCGCAGGCGTCGTGCGCGACCGCCGCCGGGTCGGACCCCTGCTGCTGCTTGCTGATGTCAACCCCGATCCGCTCGCACCATACGCTCAGTTGTTCGACGGCCGCGGCGCGGAAGGTGTCGCACGCGGCCACCAGCACCTTCTTGCCGTCGGTCTTCAGCCGCAGGGCGAGCTTGGCGATGCTGGTCGTTTTGCCGCTCCCGTTCACGCCGGCGATCATTACCACCGTCGGGCCGGTCGCCTGGAACTTCAGCCCGCCTTCGGGGTCGGCCAGTTGCTCGCGGAGTTGCGCCTTCACGAACTCCTTCACGTCGTTGCCCACTTCCTTGTCCATGTACCCCTGGCGGACGCGGTCCACGATCTGGCTGGTGGCGGTGATGCCAACGTCGGCGAGGAGCAGTTGTTCTTCCAATTTCACCAGGAAGGCTTTGTCCACCCGGTGCGCGCCGGTGAACAGGCCGACGACGCCTCCGAACGCCGACCGCGTCTTCGCCAGCCCCGCCTTCAGCTTCCGCACGATCCAGCCGATCATGTGCCGTCTCTCGGTGGTGAGTCCGCCATTGTACCGACGTTAGGGTGGCCGGCTCTCTCCGAGAGCCGGTCGGATGTCGCTCTCGGAGAGAGCGACCCTCCCTATCAGTCGCCTACTTGGCCGCCTTGAACGTGTAAATCCCCTTGCCCGTCGTCGAGTACGTCATCAGGTACACCTCGCCGGCTTCGTCCTCGCCGAAGCTCATCCACGCCAGCTTCGGCACGCTGATCGGCCGGTTGGCTGTCACCCGCTTGGCCTTGTCGTCGTACTTGAGTGCCCACACTTTGGTGGACACGTAGTCGGCGTACAGGTAGTGCCCTTCGAGCGCCGGCACCCCCTTCCCGCGGTACACGTGCCCGCCGGTGATCGACTTGCCCACCTCGTGGTGGTACTCCCAAATCGGGTCGGTGAACTCCGCCTTCGGCCGGGTGCCGTCCGCCCCGAACGGGTGCAGGCTCTCCCGCCGCCGCCACCCGTAGTTCGCCCCCTTCTCCAGCAGGTTGATCTCCTCCCACAGGTTCTGCCCCACCTCGCCGAACCAGCCCTGGCCGGTCTTGCGGTCGAAGCTCATCCGCCACGGGTTCCGCACGCCGAGGGCGAAGATCTCGGGGCGGTACTCCTTCTTGCCGACGAACGGGTTGTCCTTCGGGATGGCGTAGGCGGTGGTGTCGCCCTTCGCGTTGATGTCGATGCGGAGGATCTTGCCGAGCAGCACGTCGGTCTTCTGCCCGTGGTCGTCGGGGTCGCCGCCCGACCCGCCGTCGCCCAGCACCACATACAGGAATCCGTCCGGCCCGAACGCCAGCGTCCCGCCGTCGTGGTTCCAGAACTTGTGCTTCACCCGCAACAGTTCCTGCTCGCTCGCCGGGTCGGCCTTGTTCGGGTCGTCCTTGCTCACTTTGAACCGACACACCACGTTCTCCAGCGCCTTCGCCTTGTCGGTGTAGAAGACGAAGAACTCGCCGGTCTTCTTGGAGTCGGGGTGGAAGGCGAGGCCGAGCAGGCCCTGCTCGTTCTGGTCGTCGCGGTACAGCACCTTGCTCTGGATGTCGAGGAACACCTTGCTCTCTTTCGCCCCTTTCTCGATGACGTGGATGACGCCGTGCTGGGTGGCGACGAAGGTGCGGCCCGAGCCGTCGTTGGCGTGCGTCAGCACGATGGGGCGGAACGGCACCACCTTGCCGCTCGACGAGCCGTCGTCCCACCCGGTCCACTTCACGTCCGCGAACGCCGGGGCGGTTTCCACCAGCAGCGGGGATTCATCGACCTCCCAACCGGGGATCTGCGCGGGGATGGAAAGCAATTGTCCGCGACGGGTGACGAGCAGTTGGCGCGTCTTCGGGTCGTACCCCAGACCGTTCCCACCGGCCCCAGCATCCAAGACGTCGGCCACTTTCACCGCCTTCTCGCCCGGCCGCGGGATCCCCCAGACGGCGTCGAAAGTGAGGACGAACAGCCGCCCGTGCTGGTCGGCGACCAGATCCCGACCGCCTTTGAACGCCGTGCCCATCACCTCCGATTTGCCGTCGGTCACGTTCACCCGCACGAAGGTGGTTTTGAAATCCAACGCGAACACATGGTTCAACCCGTCCGTGGCGAGGGTGAAGGCCGGCGGCAGGCCGGGGGAGGTCGGCAGGTCGGCGACCCGTTTGATCTCGCCCCGAGCCGGCGGGCTGCCCGGCCGGCCGAACCTCACGCCGACGCTGAACAGCCCGTTCGCCTTCTCGTTGTTCGCTTCCGCCACGTACAACACGCCGCGCTCGTCCACGGTGGCACCCGCGAGGGTGATCGGCGGGCCGGGGAAGTCCTTCTTCGCCGCCCACACCTCCGCCTTTCCGGTGCCCAGGTTGACGCGATGCACAGCGTCGGCGGCCACCACGAAGAGGGTCTGCTGGAAGGCAGTCAGGCCGGTGGCGTCGGGCACGTCCAGCAGTTGAACCGCCTTCCCGTCCTTCACCTCCATCACCCCGTCGGCGGTGGTCACGAACGTCCGCCCGTCGGCGGACACGCACACCGACCGCGCACTTTTCAGATCCTTCGCGACCACCGTCGGCTTGGGCGGGTCGGCGGCGAACGCGGCGAGCGGCAGCAGCAGCGCGAACAGACATGCGAGTCGGGTCACGGGAAGTCCTTCCGTCGGGGAGGGGAGGGGCACGGGAAGTGTAGCGAATCTGTGTTCGCCGCGAGCACGGCGAGCGCCAACCGCTTCCGGCACTCGCGGTGCTCGCGGCGAAGACAAATACACTACCCCTCTTCCCACGAGCCACCGCCGATGATCGACCTGCGGAGCGACACCGTCACCACCCCGACCCCCGCCATGCACGCGGCCATGTTCGCCGCCCCGGTGGGCGACGACGTGTACGGCGAAGACCCGACCGTGAACGCACTCGAAGAAGCAGTGGCGGTGCGGCTGGGCAAAGAAGCGGCGGTGTTCGTGCCGAGTGGCACGATGGCGAACCAGATCGCAGTGCGGATCCACTGCCGGCCGGGGGACGAACTGATCACCGAGGAGACGAGCCACGTGGTGCTGTGGGAGGGCGGCGGGCCGGCGGCACTGTCGGGGGTCACGGTGCGGACGCTGCCCGGCGACTTCGGCAAGTTCACCCTTCAACAGCTCGAAGCCCTGCACCGGCCCGACGACATCCACACCCCGCCGAGCAAACTGCTGTGGCTGGAGAACACGCACAACCGCGGCGGCGGGACGTGCTACGCGATTGACGACGTGCGGGCGATGAGCGGGTGGGCACGCAAAGAAGGGATGGCCCGACACCTCGACGGTGCCCGGCTGTGGAACGCGGTGGTGGCCACGGGCGTGCCCGCCGACGTGTGGGCGGCACAGTTCGACACGGTGAGCGTCTGCTTCAGCAAGGGACTCGGCACGCCGGTCGGCTCCGCTCTCGCGGGCACGAAGGAGCAGATCAAGCTGGCCCGGCGGTATCGCAAGCTGTTCGGCGGGGGGATGCGGCAGGCGGGGTTCCTCGCCGCCGCGTGCTTGTACGCGATGGAGCATCACGTTGAACGGTTGGCCGACGACCACGCGAACGCCAGGCTCATCGCCGACGCGGTGCGAACAGTGCCCGGCTTCACGCTCGTGCCGCCCGTGGTGGAAACCAATCTGGTGTGGTTCGACGTGGACCGTGCCCGGCACGGCAGCCCGCAGGAGGTGACGAAGAAACTGCGGGCGAGCGGCGTGCTGATGTCGGCGCTGGGCGAAACGACGGTGCGGGCGGTGACGCACCTGAACGTGTCGCGGGCCGACTGCGAGCGCGCGGCGGCGGCGGTGCGAGCGCTCGCGTAGGGACGGCTACGACACGCCTCCCGCGGGGTGATGCGGCTCGACGGCGTGACGAAGGTGGACAAGATCCCCGTGCTGGGCACCGGCAAAACCGACTACAAGGTGTTGCGGGCAAAGCTGACGACGGGGCGAGGCGACCTGGGGGAAATGGTTCTTTCCACTTCCCCCCACCCATCCATGGAACCATGCCCTGAACGAAGAAGAACCCATGCCGGGCAAGGACTTATGGCGAATCCGGCAGTCGGCGACGAACGAAAAACAATCCGCATTCGCTTCCTGACACCATTGTCCTGCCCGGTATGTCACAATACCGACACCCACCGGGCGAACACCCTTCAAGCCTGCGATGATCGTGTCCACCCAACCGGAGCGCCGAGCCGTGTCCAACCTGCTGTTCTGCGTCGGCAAAGCCGTGGCGGATGTCGGGCTGGTGGAACTGGCGGCGGTGGCCGGGGGTGATCCGCTCGTCGCCGCGGGGTTGGTGGCGAAGGTGGCCGCCGCCGCATGGAAGGAGTGGCGGGAGGACAAGAAGCAGGACAAGTTGAACGCCGACGTGCTCGACGCCGCCAAGAAGAGTTTCGAGGAGGCGAAACAGGCTGCCATCGACGTGGCCAAGCAGGTGACGCCCGACCCGGAGTTGCAAGGGTATGTCGAACGGTTCGTCACGCTGGTGCCGGCCAGCATTCGGGCGACGCTGCGTCGGCCCGAAGACCCGACCGGCACCAGTGTGCCCAACCACTTCGCCGTTCACGACTCCGACGACCTGGTGAAACTCCTCCCGGCCCGTCTGCCGAGGTTCAAAGCCGGCGACACCCCGGCGTTCCTCCGCGGCTGGCGGTTGGTGGAGCAGATCGGAGCCGGCGGGTTCGGCGAGGTGTGGAAGGCGCAGAACACGCGGGCGGGCAACCTCGTCAATGCGGTCAAGTTCGGGCACGGGTTGAGCGAGGCCGAGCAGACGTTGCTGAACGAAGGCGACGTGCTCAACCGCATCCTGGCGGAAGGTCACCACGACGGCATCGTGAAGTTGCTGGACGTGTGGGCTGATGGCGACGCGGTGCCGTGGCTGCGGTACGAGTACATCGCCGGCGGCGACCTGACCGCCCAGATTCATCGGTGGCAGTCGCTGCCGGCCGAGCAGCGGGTCGACCGCGCGTTGGACGCGCTGACCCAGATCGCCGGCACGGTCGGGCACTTCCACACGCTCAATCCGTTCATCGTCCACCGCGACCTGAAGCCGAGCAACATCCTGTTCGACCCGACGGCGAAGCGGTTCAAGGTGGCCGATTTCGGCATCGGCGGGGTGTCGAGTCGGCGGCTGTTGTCGGCCGACAGTTCGATGAGCCTGACGGCGGGGGCGGTGGTGGCGTCGTACCTGCGGGGCAGTCACACGCCGCTGTACGCCAGCCCGCAACAACGGACGGGGAGCAAGCACCTTGACCCGCGAGATGACGTTCACGCGATGGGGGTGATCGCGTACCAGATGGTGACGGGCCAACTGGACGCCGCACCGGGGAGCGATTGCGAACACGAGATGGAGGACTGTGGAGCGCCGGCGGAGTTGATCGCGCTGGTGAAAAGCTGCACCTCCCGTGACCCGAGCCGACGGCCCAGGACTGCGGCGGCGGTGGGCGAGCTTGTTCGCACGCCGGTGGTCCGGTACGAGGTGGTGGAGGACGGCCCGCCGGCCGACGCCGAGCCGATCCTGCTGCCGGAAGAACCGATCGTGATGTCGGACGAGGAAGTAGACGTGCCAACCGTCCGGAGGCGGGCACCGGAGCGGACCGTCCGTCAGAGTGACCGCAGTCCTACGGCTGAGGGTCGAACCGATCAGCGGCGTAACACGCCGAGCCAACGGTCGGTGCCGAACGAGAGGCGATCCGGGGGAAGCACGGCTCCCCGCCGCCTGCAACTGGAACAGCGGGGAAAGGCGGTAGCAAGCAACCCCATGATCTTCGCCGCGTTCGCAGTGTCCCTGTTCCTCTTGCAGGTGGCACTTCATTTCATCACCCGTAACGACACCGTCGTGTGGTTCGTCGCCCTCTCCCTATCCGGCATCGCCGGGACGACGTGTGGGATCCTGAGCACCACGCTCGGGATCAAGGCCATGCGGCGGGGGCAGAGGCACTGGCTGCTGGTGTGCAGTCTGTTCACCGGTTTCGCGACGAGTCTGCTGGGCATCGCACAAGTGGTTTTCACCGCCATGATAATGGTGAGTGTCGAGTTCAACAGACAGTAGGCGTCGGCCGCGGTGCCGCCCCCGGTAGAACCGCTGGTGGGAGAAATCGGCGGGTTCGCGGCCGGCTCCTTCTCCCGCACAAAGGATTGTTCACCGGACACGTGACCAATTCCCCCGGCCGCTCGGTCCGCCCTTCAGAACGCCCCCCCGCCGAGTGAAAGATGGAACCGCCACCACGCCGCGGAGCGGCGGCAGTCGTTAGCCAGGGGTGGAGTCGGTGAGCCGAAGGCGAACGACGGAACCCCTGGAACGGATGGAGAAAACTGAACAAGCCCCGGAGGGGCGACAGACACACGTTCTGTCGCCCCTCCGGGGCTTGTTGGTTGTTGGCAACGGGTCCAGGGGTTCCGTGACAAGGGCCGCGCCTGTATACACACCACGCGAAAAAAAAAAACCGCCACCCCCCGCAAAAAAAACCAAAAA
>JANNQE010001143.1:0-4534 GCA_031441625.1 Planctomycetia bacterium | reverse complement strand
ACCACCCAGGCGGCTCACGCCGCCGGTTCACCAAGACACCCGCCTTACTCCTCCATCAGCTTGCTGAACTCGATCTGGTGACAGGTGGTGTTGGCGTTGCCGGTGAACAGCGTCTTGCCGTCCGCACTGAAGGCGAGCGCCTGCACCGGGCTGTCCAGTTCCCGCATCACCACCAGCCGGCCGCCGAGTACGTCCCACACCCGCACGGTGCTGTCGTCCCCGCCGCTCAACAGGTAGTTGCCGTCGGGGGTGAAGGCCACGTCATTGATCCGCTCCTGGTGCCCTTCCAGCACGAACACCTCTTCCTGCGTCGTCAGATCCCACACATGGACGCGGTCGGTCAGGCCGGCCCCGGCCAGGTACTTGCCCTGCGGGTCGAACGCCACCGCGTACACGCCCACGTCGAACGTCATCACCTTCAGTTTCGTCGCCCGGTCCCATACGCACACCGCGCCGTCGCGTTCGCCGGTGCTCAGCACGTCCACCCCGCCGACGGCGATGAACTGGCCGTCCGGGTGAACAGCCACCGCCTCCAGCGTGCAGCCGTCCGCTGCTTCGACGATGATCAACTCCGGGTCGATGCGGTCGCTCCTTGGGTCCCACAGCCATACGAGGCCGTCGGCCGGGCTGGTCTGGGCGAGCAGCGTGCCGTCGGCACTGAACGCCATGCTGCCGACCGGCGGGCGGGTGGCTTCCAGGTGCCGCGGCGGCACCTTCGGGGTGGTCAGGTCGTACAGCCGGACGACGTGATCGGCCACGCTGCCGACCGCCAGGAAGCGGCCATTCGGCGAGGCGGCCACGGTCGTCGCCGGGCCTGCGCCGCTCGGCGGCACCTCGTCGCCGGTGGCGGTGGCCCACACCCGCAGTGGCCCGCACGCACTCGCCAGCAGTGGCGTCGGACCGGGCACGAACGCCACGGCGTGCCTGCCCGTCGGGTTCGGCCCGGCCAGCAGCCGGCCGTCGATGGTGTCCCAGATGTGAACCACGCGGTCGGCCCCGGCGGACGCCAGTTTCGACCCGTCCGGGCTGAACGCGAGGGCTTTCACATCGTCCACGTGGCCCTTCAGCACGCACCGCACTTTGGCGGTCAGCGGGTCGGCCCAGATGCGGACTTCGAAGTCCGAGTCGGCCGTCGCCAGCAGCTTGCCGTTCGGGCTGAACGTGGCGGCCACCACCTGGTCGGCGTGGCTGTTCAGCAGCATGATCGGGTCGGGCGAGTCGGCCGGCTTCCACACGCGGGCGGAGGTGTCCCAGCCGGCGCTCACCAGCACCGTGCCGTCGGCGTTCCAGGCGAGCGCGGGAATGCGGTCGGTGTGGCTGACCAACTCGCCGAGCGACTTGTGACTGATCGCGTCCCACAGCCGCACGACACGGTCTTCGCCGGCGGTGGCGATCCGCTCGCCGTCGGGGGTGAAGGCGATGGCCGACACCGCCTTCGGGTGGGCCGGGATGTCGCCCACCAGCCGCTGCGTCCGTACGTCCCAGAACCGCACGCTGCCGTCGTCGTGCCCGCTCACCGCCGTCCGCCCGTCCGGGCTGAACGCCACTGCCGTCACCCACGTGGGCTGCGTGATGCGGGCGAGCAGTTGCCCCTCGGCCGTGTTCCAGAGCAACAGGTCGTCGTTCCCGCTGGCGAGCAGGCTGGCATCCGGGCTGAACGCCCAGAGCGTTTCCAGGTCGCTCAGGAACGCCCGGCTGAGGCACTTGCCGTCGGCCGACCAGTGCCGGAGCAGACCGGACTCGTCCACGCTCCACACGCGGCCGTCCGGGGCGAATGCCACCCCGCCGATTTCGGCGTCGGTGTGGAACCGCGGGTCGCCGAAGGTGCGGGAGACCACAGCCGGGATGGGGGATTCAGCCATATCGGAAGGGTGTACGGGTGTCACGGGGGAAGACCTCGAACCTGAGAAGTAGCAAGTGTGAAGTCGCAAGTCGCAAGGAGCAAGGAGCAAGGAAGAAACCCAGCCCCTACACTCCTTGCGACTTGCCCCTTATCACTTGTTACTTCCGGAGGCGGTCGGCCGCACAAACGTCGGGTGAGGCCTTGAAGGAATGTAGAACAGGGGGAGGAGCCGGGCGCGGATTTTTCATGCGCTCCGGGAAAAATTCTGCGGTCGGTCGAACGATTGAGGTCCGGCCGGAGGAGTGAGCAGTGAGCGGAGGGGAATTCGACTTCATCCGACAGGTGCGAGCCGCCACGCCCCCGCACCCGCGGGTGATCGTTGGGCCGGGGGATGACTGCGCCGTCGTGGTCGGGCCGAACCGGTTGCTCGTGACTACGGACATTCTGACGGAGGGGGTCGATTTCATTCTCAGCGAGTGCGGCCCGCGGGCGGCCGGACGGAAAGCAATGGCGGTGAATCTGAGCGACATCGCGGCCATGGGCGGGCCGCCGGTGGCGGCGGTGGTGGGTCTTGTCGTCCCCCTCTCCCCCAGGGGAGAGGGGGACAGATTTACGCAGGCCTCCGCGATGTCGCCGACCGCTTCAACACCCCCATCGCCGGCGGGGATACGAATAGTTGGGACGGCGGACTGGTGGTGTCCGTCACGGTGTTCGGCGAGCCGATCCGCGAGCCGGTGTTGCGGAGCGGGGCCAAGCCGGGCGACTGGATCTTCGTCACAGGCCCGCTGGGCGGTAGCATCTTGGGTCGGCACCTGAACCCGACCCCGCGGCTGACCGAAGCCGAAGCGCTGGTGACCGCCTGCGACCTGCACGCCATGATCGACGTGAGCGACGGGCTGGCGAAAGACCTGAACCACATTTGCGAGGAGAGCGGGTGCGGGGCGGTGTTGACCGCGGAGGCGATCCCCGTTCATTCAGACGCGGTGGAATTGGCCGAGCGCACCGGCCGGCCACCGCTACAACACGCTCTGAGCGACGGCGAAGACTTCGAACTGATCTTCACCGTGGACGCCGACACCGGCGCGAAGCTGTTGGCGTCTCCGCCCGTGCCGCTGTGGAAAATCGGCGAGTGCGTGGCGGAAGCGGGCCTGTGGGTCGTCGAAGGCGGCGTGAAGCGGGTGCTCCCGCCGGCCGGCTGGGAACATAGTCTGTAGGTCCGGCTGTGCCGGACGCGAAGGATGTCCGGCACAGCCGGACCTACGCCGACGTTGTGATCGCCCCACGCCGGCGGTTGCTTTGGCGTGTAAAGCAATGGGTGATTCGCCCCTCGCTCGCGCGTCGGGCTAACAGGGAGTCGGAATGAAAGTGCTGCTCGCCAACCCCCGCGGCTTCTGCGCCGGGGTGAACATGGCCATCGACGCGCTGGAGACCGCCATCAAGGCGTTCGGCACGCCCATCTACGTGTACCACGAGATCGTCCACAACCGGCCGATCGTCGAGCGGTTCACCCAACTGGGCGTGGTGTTCGTGGAGGGCATCGACGAGGTGCCCGAAGGGCAGACGGTGCTGTACTCGGCGCACGGCGTGTCGCCGCTCATCCGCGAACACTCCAAAGTGCGGAACCTGCGGGCCATCGACGCCACCTGCCCGCTGGTCACGAAGGTTCACATGGAGGCGGTGAAGTACGCCAAGGAGGGGTACACCATCGTGCTCATCGGGCACGAAGGGCACGACGAGGTGATCGGCACGATGGGCGAGGCGCCCGCCGCGATGGTGCTGGTGGAGAGCGAGGCCGACGTGAACGCGCTGACGCTCCCCGCCGATGTGAAACTGGCCTACCTGACGCAGACAACCCTGAGCGTGGACGAGACCCGCGGCATCATCGCCGCACTGAAGAAGAAGTATCCGCAGGTGGCCGCCCCGCACAAGGAGGACATTTGCTACGCCACCCAGAACCGCCAGGAGGCGGTGCAAACGCTGGTAGGTGAGGCCGACGTGGTGGTGGTGCTCGGCAGCCAGAACAGCAGCAACAGCAACCGACTGGCCGAGATCGCCAAGCAGAATGGCAAGGCGGCACACCTGATCGACCGGGTGAGCGAGATGCAGACCGCCTGGTTCCAGCCGACCGACACGGTGCTCGTGACCGCCGGGGCGAGCGCGCCCGAAGAGCACGTTCAAGACTGCGTCGGCTTCCTGGTGGAGCACTTCGCCGCCGAGGTGGAGAACCGCACCATCCGCGAGGAGCACGTCAGCTTCCCGCTGCCGAAGGAACTGCGAGTGATCTCCAACCGCTGAGGGTCTCACCGATGGCGACGACCAAGCTGAAGTTCGGCCCGGCCGACCACGGTCGCCCCGTGTCGGCCGACGAACTCGACGACGCCGAGTACGACGAAGGCCACCTGTTCGAGGTCATCGATGGGAGGTTCTACGTGTCACCCAAACCGAGCCTGCCGGAAGGGTTTTTGGACGACTGGCTGTACGACAAGTTGCGCGACTTCGTCCGCGCGTGCCCCGATGTCGTGAACAAGGTGAGCGATGGGGCACGTGTGTTCGTCCCCGGCCGGCCAGAACTGACCGTGCCTGAACCGGACTTGGCCGTGTATCGCAACTTTCCGTTCGACTTGCCGATTCGAGACCTGAACTGGGAGGAGGTCAGCCCTGTGGTGGTCGCCGAGGTGCTGGTCGATAGTG